>CAZEAV010000007.1:5572-15700 GCA_964510215.1 uncultured Iamiaceae bacterium | reverse complement strand
TGTCACCGAGTTCCCGCATGGCGAGGGTGGAACACTCCACATGCCAGCCGGGTCGGCCCGGCCCCCAACGGGACTCCCAGGACGGTTCGTCCGGGAGCGACGGCTGCCAGAGTACGAAATCCAGCGGATCACGCTTGTTCGGGTCGTCCGGATTGCCGCCACGTTCCGCGGCCAGCGCCAGCATCGTCGCGTGGTCCAGGTGGGAGACCTGGCCGAAAGCCGGAAAGCTCGAGACGTCGAAATACACCGAGCCACCCGCCGCGTACGCGTGACCCGAGTCGAGCACCTCGCCGATGAAGCGCCGGATGTCGGTGATGGCCGAGGTGGCACGGGGTTCCGCGTACGCCGGCAGCATGCCGAGCGCCGCCATGTCCGCGTCGAATCGGTCGATCTCTGCGGCCGCCAGATCCAGATAGTGCACGCCCACCTCACGGGCCTTGCGCAGAAGGTCGTCGTCGACGTCGGTGATGTTTCGCACGCAGCGGGTCTCGTGTCCCAGGTCACGCAGGCGGCGCTGCAGTACGTCGTAGGTCAGATAGGTGGCGGCGTGGCCCAGATGGGTGGCGTCATAGGGCGTGATGCCACAGGTGTACATGGTGACCACCCGGCCCGGCTCGAAGGGAACGACGGCCCTTCGTGCGGTGTCATAGAGGCGCATCGGCCCGGCGTCGGTCACGAACGGACGCCCGGGCTTTCGTCGTCCAGACCGCTCAACCGCACCGAGAAATGGGCTCTGTAACGGACGTTCATCCCCACGAGGATCGCCGTCATCGCTTCGATCGGTCCCGCGGCAGTCAGGCGTCCGGCGTTCAACGCCCGCACGCCGGGTATCTCGCCGGCCAGCTCGATGACGGTTTCGGTTGCCCCCTCGTCGTCCGAGCACACCAGCACGTCGCACGCCACCTCGCCCTCCAGATCGCCCAGCTCCCGCGCGGGAATGTGCTGGAATGCGGCGACGACCCGTGCCGCGGGGGCCGCGGCAGCAACGTCCGCGGCGACCGATCCCCGGGGTGGGATGAGCGGTTGGAACTCCTTGCCCACGCGGGCCAGGGCGTTGGCCATGCAGATCACCACCTTGCCCTCCAGTTGGGGCGCGAGCCGGCGCACTGTCGGGGCGGCGGCGTCCCAGGGCGTGGCGACGACCACGATCTCGGCGTCGGCCGCGCCGGCGTTGTCCGCAGCACCCAGGCCCCTCAGGTCGTGTCCGGGCCACTTCGCGGCCAATTCGGCACGGACACCCTCGGCCCGTTCGGCGCTTCGCGACCCCAGGGTCACCTCGTGGCCGATCGAGCACAACCGAAGCGCCAACGCGCTGCCCGCAGGCCCTGTTGCACCAAGTACTCCGATTCGCACGTCGGCCACACTATGCGCGCCCCCTCGGCGAACCGGTCACCCGAAGCCGGGTCAGGTCGCTTCATCCGTGCCGGACGACCCCGGTAGCGTCGCGTGCTCGTGGATGTAGGGATCGAACTCGACGGCGTGGGTGTCCAGCGGAACGGCAACAGGATGCTCGCGGGCATCGACTGGCGGGTGCGCGCGGACGAGCGCTGGGTGGTGCTCGGCCACAACGGATCGGGCAAGACCACCCTGTTGCGCGTCGCCTCGCTGTACCTGCACCCGACGTCGGGCACGGTCAAGGTGCTGGGCGAGACCCTGGGCCGCACCGACGTCCGCTCCCTGCGGGCCCGGATCGGCGTTGCCAGCCAGGCACTGGCCGACCAGCTTCGCGGCGACCTGACCGCAGCCGACGTCGTGATGACCGGGAAGTACGCGGCGCTGGAGCCGTGGTGGCACACCTACGACGAGGCCGACCGGGCCAGAGCCCGACGGGAACTCGACCGGGTCGGGGTGGCACGTTTCGCCGACCGGCGGTTCGGAACCCTGTCGGCCGGCGAACGCCAGCGGGTGCAGCTCGCCCGGACCCTCATGGCCGATCCGGAGCTGCTCCTTCTGGACGAACCGGGCGCGGGGCTCGATCTGGCCGCCCGCGAAGACCTGGTCGGCCGTCTTTCCGATCTGGCGGCCGAGGCGGACAGCCCGCCGATCGTATTGGTCACCCATCACACCGAGGAGATCCCGGATCACTTCACCCACGCGTTGTTGTTGTCCCACGGCCACCGCGTCGCGTCCGGGCCGATCGGACAAGTGATCGACGAGGCGAGCCTTTCCGAGTGCTTCGGATTGCCGCTCCGCCTGGAACGCCGCGACGGCCGCTGGTTGAGTTGGTCGCCCCGCCGTCAGCACTCGAGGGGATAGCGCTCCTGAAGTGCGCGGCGGCCCCGACCGATCTCGTCGCGCAGCAGTGGCGTCAACACCGACGCGAACCGATTTCCCCCGTAGTGCAGTTCCATGGTGAGCGTGGAACCGCGCGGGTTGGGCCGCACCGAGGCGATGAGCGTCCACGGTGCATGATCCCGGCCGTCGGTCTCGGCCCGGACGAAACGGACGCGCCGGGGATCGTCCGTGAAACTCCTGACCATCCGGAGGCGCTTGGAGCGGGTGAGGGGTCCGATGCGCCCGCGCAGCTCGACGATCCACGCCGCCGCGTCATCCGAGGGAGCGGGCGCCTCGGCGTCGACCCGGGCGACCAGGCCCAGCCACCCGGGGTAGGTGCCCAGGTCCGATACGAGCGCGAAGAGTTCATCGACTCCCGCGCCGGTTTCCACCTGTTCGACCACGTCCATAGCTGGAATCGATTCTTGTCGAAGCGCCCGGCCCCGGTGAAGGTGCGTGCCGCGGCGCGCTCGGGGACGTCTCCAGGGCGGCCAGCAGCCGCGCTCTGCGCTCGATGAAGTCGGGCCGGGTCGTGATGCCGGGGGCGCGGGGTCGTGGTTCGTCCAGAGTCATCTGGGCGCCGATGCGGCCGGGCCGCGCGGTGAGCACCACGATGCGGTCCGACAGGGTGAGCGCCTCCTCCACGTCGTGGGTGACGAACACCACCGTGCGCGGCTCGACGGCCAACACGTCCTGGAGCCACCGGTGCATGTCGCGACGGGTGATCGCATCCAGCGCCCCGAAAGGTTCGTCCAACAACAGCAGGTCCCGCTCGACCAGGAACGTACGCAGGAGCGCGAGGCGTTGCCGCATGCCTCCGGAGAGCTGGCTCGGCCAGGCGTCTTCGAACCCGGCCAACCCGAACCGGGCGAACAGCTCGTCCGCGCGGGACCGTGCCGCACGGCGGTCGCCGCCGGTCACGTCGGCGGCGAGCACGGCGTTGTCGCGCACCGTGCGCCAGGGAAGCAGCCGGTCGTGTTGGGGCATGAACCCGGCGTGACCCGGCGTCGGACCCAAGGGTCGGCCGTCCAGGTGCACGGTGCCCCCCGTCGGGGCGATCAGCCCGGCCATGATGCGCAACAACGTGGACTTGCCGCACCCTGACGGCCCGATCAGCGTCACGAACGACCCGTCTTCGACATCCAGCGCGTCCACGTCGAGCACGTCGAGTCCACCGGCGAATCGATGGGTCAGATCACGGATCTGAAGCACGTGCGAACTTCAATCGGATCCGGGCAGGAAGCGGTCGGTGAACGCGGCCCGGGTGTCGAATCCGGGCTTGGTGATGTGGTGGTCCTCCAGGAAACCGACGAACCGCGCCCACACCTTCGGGTCCTGTCGGCCCCACGCGTCCGGATCGGCCGCATAGCGGGTGGACAGGTAGTCCGCGCTGCGTTGCACCAGGTCGGGATCAAGGCCTTTCGCGCCGGAGAGCAGCGCCTTCGCGGCGGCGTCGGGGTCCGCCATGGCGTCGCGGTACCCGTGGGCCGTGGCGTGCATGAACCGACGCACCAGGTCGGGATCATGGTCGATGAGCTTCTCGCTCGTCACCAGGATCGGCGTGTACCAGTCCGGGATGCACCGGGTGTAGTCGCGGAACTCGATCCGGTCGATGTGGAGGTGGTCGATGTCCGCCAGACGGATGACGTCCCAGCCGTCGAACACCCACACCGCGTCGTAATGACCGCCGGTGAGCCCTTGGCGGTAGTCCGCGTCGCCGACCTCGGTGAAGTGGACCTTCGAGGGGTCTCCACCGTCACAGGACACGAGCGCATCGACGAGCGCTTTTTCGAATGTGCCCCCGAACGCACCGTAGGTGTGACCGGCGAGCTCTCTCGGTCGGGTGATCCCCGATGACGCGAGGGTAATGATGCTGGAGGTGTTGTGTTGGATGATCGCGGCCACCGATACCACCGGCACGCCCGCTGCTCGAGCCGGGACGAGCTGTTCGGCCGCGCTGACGCCGAAGTCCACGGTTCCCGCGCCGACCGCCTGGTTGGGATCGGCGCCCTGGCCCGGCTCGAGGAACCTCACGTCCAGACCGGCACGTCGGTAGTACCCCTTGGCACGGGCCAGGTACATGCCGGCGTGGTTGGTGTTCGGGGTCCAGTCCAGCATCACCGAGACCTTCTTCAGCCCCCCGGCATCGCCGGAAGACCCGCCACACGCGGCCGCGACCGCGCCCAGCAGGATCACGGCCACAATGGCCGCGCCGAACCGCGAGGTGCCACGCCGGTCACGGATTCGTCTCATGACAATCTCCCACCGACGGCGCCGAGCGCGACCACACCGCCGGACGCGGGCCCGACGGGCTCGGACCCCGTGGCCCGTCGCCACGGCATCAACACCCGGCCGACCAGACCGACCAGTGTGAACAACACGATGCTCACCACGGCGATCACCACGACCCCGGCGAGCATCTGATCGGTGCGGTAGGAGCGATGCGACTGGTCGATGAAGATGCCCAGTCCCGAGGTACCGCCCACGTACTCACCGATCACGGCACTCCCCACCGCATAGGCCGCGGCGATGCGCACGCCGGCCACGACCTCGCCGAGCGCAGAGGGAATTCGCACGTGCCACAGCACCGCACGGCCTCCCGCCCCGAAAGACCGCACCAACTCGACATGTTCGGGATCGGCTCCGGCCAGGCCGGCCACCGTGGCGACGGCGACCGGGAAGAAGGCGATGAGCGCGACCAGGACGATCTTGGGGGTCAGCCCGTATCCGAACCAGATCGCGACCAGGGGTGCCAGCACGATGATCGGGATCGTCTGGGACGTCACCACCAACGGCCAGACGGTCCGCCGCACGATCGGCACCAACGAGATGACGAACGCGACGACGAGCCCCACCACGGTGCCCAGCGCGAGTCCGACCACCGCTTCGACCACGGTCGTCGACGCGTTGTGCCAGAGCGCGCCCCGGGCATGCCAGCCGGCCGTGGCGACCGCGCTCGGCGCGGGAACGACCCAAGGTCGGACATCGCCCAGCACCACCCAGGCCTGCCACAGACCGACACACGCCGCCAACAGGACGGCAGGAGCAAGCCGGCGC
The DNA here is from genome assembly GCA_964510215.1 of uncultured Iamiaceae bacterium. Classification (GTDB taxonomy): domain Bacteria; phylum Actinomycetota; class Acidimicrobiia; order Acidimicrobiales; family Iamiaceae; genus JAFDWI01. The sequence continues at coordinate 10,369 of CAZEAV010000007.1, read as the reverse complement.
GCGACCCGTCGCAGTCGCGGCTTCACGCTCGGTACCGGTCGGTCAGGCTCTGCATCGTGACCGGATCGTCGACCCGCTGCTCGAACACCTTGATCACCGAGATGCAGCTCGAAGCGCCGGCGTCCAGGGTCGCCTCGTGAGCCCGGCGGAGCAGCGCCCACACCGCGTCGGGCGGACCTTCGACGGAGGTGCCACACGGACCCACCTCGTAGGTGAGGCCGGAACGTTCGATCTCGGTGATCGCCGCGTGGACATTGGCGAACGGTTCGGTCGCCGTCCCTGCGGGCTGTGGCACACACTGGATTTCCACGATCACTTCCTGCTCCTTTTGTCGAGAAGATTGCGAGCGCCATCGGGCTCGACGACGGCGACGGTGCCTGCGCTGACACGCACCGACGCCCCGTCGTCGTCGATCACGTTGCTCACCCCTCTGGTCCGCCCACTCCACAGATCCTCGCGGTCCAACGCGAAACGCAGTCCCCGGGTGGTCACCCCCCGCGCCGTTCCGCCGAGGGGAATCAGCGACGCCACCTGGCCGATCGACCCGATCAGGGCAACCGCACGATGCGCTGAAGCCACCTGGACCACCGCGCCACCGAGGAGCGCGGTGAGGTACATCCCCGCGAGCTCGGTGACGGCCAGCGCGGCGACGTTCGCGAGTTCGTGGTCGATCCGGCCGCCGCTGCCGCCCACGACCAGCAACCGGGCCGCTTCCCGGTCGCGGCCGGGGCCGCCGAGTTGCCGTGCGAGCTCCAGCGCGAGTTCGAAGTCCGTCTCGTCCTTGTCGACGGAGTGCCGATGGACCACGGTCCCACGGTGCGCGAAGTCCTCGACCTCGCCGGGGGTCAGTGAGTCGAAGTCACCGACGAGATGGGTGAGGGTGACCCCTTCGTCCACCGCGTGTCGGGCACCGCCGTCCGCACCGACCACGGTCGCACCGGAGGCCACGAGATCGCCCCAGCCCGTGGGCGGTGCCAGACCGCCGGTGACCACGACCAGTGGCCACGGTTCCAGAACTTTTCTCCTCGTCACGGCGCGTCCCTTCGCTGGCATTATCCAGATCAGGTTTCACGGGTCGACGCTGCACGGCGGAAGCGTCCTCTCAGCCCGGCTGTCCCGAGCTCCCCGGCAGGATTGCTGCGCTCCGCACCCTAGCGCCCGGTGCCGTCGCCGCAAACGTCGGCACCATCGCCGCAGGCTCGACTAGTCGAGCGAGTCTTCGAGCTTCTTGGTCTTCGCGGCGTCGTATTTGGACAACTGCCCGAGGTACTGGTTCATCGGCGGGGTCCCCATCGAGAACGTGTGCACGTACTGCGCACCGCAGGTGAACGGCCCGTGATTGGGCTTCAGGTACTTGTCGTCCACCCGCACGAACCCCTTGGGAGTCGCCTTCATCAGGGCGAAGCACTTCGACGCCTGCTGGGGCTTGGAGGGGTCCCTGGGGGCGATGAGCCCTCCCGCGTCGAACGAGTGGATCCCATGGAGTTGTTCGATCAGGCACTTGCGGTCCAGATGCGCGCCACACGCCGTGGCTGCCTTGGCGAACAGCAACCAGGAGGCGAACCCGGACACCGCGAACATGGCGTGGGACTTGCCATTGGGAAGGTAGTGGTCGAACAGCCCGAGAAAGTCGTCCATCGCCGCGCTCATCTTGCCTTTGCCCGCGTCCTCGAAGGGGTAGGTGAAGATCTCGACGTACACCGGAATCTTCGCCAGGCCCGCACGACCGGTCTGGACCACGATCTGGTCGTACATGTTGGGATCCGAGGACACCCACTGCAGTTTCGAATCGCCCTCGCCGACGAGCGCGGTCAGCAACGAACCGAGATCGGGCGGCTGGCCCGAGAACAGCAGGCCTTCGGCACCACCGGCGGCGATGGCTTGGGCCACCGGCCGCCAATCGTCGAGCCCGGTCGCCGGATAGGTCTGATTGGTGTCGCCGGTCTTGTCCGGATCCGCAACCACCGGGCTCGACGGACTCGCCACGCCGAGATCGCGCGCCACGGTGAGGCGCTGGTTCATGGTGAACTCGGTGGTCGGGAAGTTGCCGTACACGATCGCTGAAAGCTGATCGCCCCCGTATTTCTTCTTCAGGTAGGCCAGCCCGCCCGAGGTGACCTGGGCGATCGCGGTCGTGACCGCGGGGAACGACAGCGGGGCGGCACGGGCGTCCGCGCTGGCGACGAACCCGGGCATGGCCGGCAACTTGCAGCCCACACGGGTCGCCTGACCGGTGTTGTCCAGCGCGCCGCCACCACCGACCAGCGCGAAGGAGCTCTTGCAGGCCTGCTGGATGACCTGTTCGTACCGGGTGACCTGCGCGTCGCCCTTGATCAGCTTGATCTTGCGGCCGTTGATGCCGCCGTGGTCGTTGCACCACCGGGTGAAGACGGTCGCGGTGTCCCAGAGCTCCTGGTTCAACCCTTTCTGCAGGTCCGAGCCGGCGTCGGAGATGGTGGTCACGCGCACGCTGTCGGCGGTCACCCCGTGCTTTCCCGGCTCATTGGTTCCGTCGGCCTCGTGGCAGACGTTGTGCAGGGTTCCGAAATCCGAGGACGCCGCCGGGTTCTCGGATTTTCCTGGAGAGCCGGAATCACTCGATGACCCGCACGCCGCGACGGCGAGACAGCCCACCACGACGAGTGCGCCGCATCGCAACCATCCGCCCCTTCGGACACGAGTCCCCTCCATGACCGCCGGGTCGGCAGCAGCCACCGGATCTTGAGGTTTCGACGCGACATTTCCCGCCGTGGCGGCGGAGGGTCAACCCGCCCGGTCGAGGAGGTCCCGCGCGATATGGGTGACCTGGATCTCGTCGGTCCCGGCGTAGATCTGGAACACCTTGGCGTCCCGGGCCAGTTGTTCGACCCGGAACTCGGCCATGTAGCCGTTGCCGCCGAGCAGCTGGACCGCCTCCATTGCGACCTCCGAAGCCGCCTGGGCCGCATACAGCTTCATCGCGGAAGCCTCGGCAAGCGTGAGGGACTTGCCGGCGCCCGAGAGCTCGATGTGCCGGAACACCAGATTCTCGACGTTCAATCGGGCCACCTCCATCTTGGCGAGCTTCAGTTGGATCAGTTCGAAATCACCGATGCGCTTGCCCCAGAGCGTGCGGTCACGGGCGTAGTCCACCGCAATCCGCAGGCACTCCTCGATCAGGCCGAGCGACATGGCGGCAACACCGGCACGTTCGGTGGTGAAGTTCGCTTTCGCGCTGGCGCGTCCCGCTCCACGGTCCCGCTCCTCGGTCCCCCCCAACAGCCGGTCCCGACCGAGGCGCACGTCGTCGAAGAACAGCTCTCCGGTCGGTGAGGAGTGGAGTCCCATCTTGCGCATGGGCTTGGACTGGGTGAGCCCCTCCATGCCCGAATCCAGGATGAACGTCAGCACCGGGCGGTCGCGGATGTCGGTACCGTCGCCTTCGTCGAGCTTGGCGTACACCACCAGCGTGTCCGCGAACGGACCGTTGGTGATGAAGGTCTTGTTGCCGTTCAGGATGTATTCGTCGCCGTCGCGCCGCACCGTGGTACGCATGCCGCCCAACGCATCCGAACCCGAGTTGGGCTCGGTGATCGCCCACGCACCGACCTTGGCCATGGTCAACAGATCGCCACCCCAACGCTGCTTCTGCTCGATCGTGCCGCTCTTCATGATCGTGCCCGCGGCCAGCCCGAAGCTGACGCCCATGGCCGTGACGATGCCCGGGCAGTATCGGCACAACTCGATGATCGGGATGATCGTCATGGCCGCGGAACCGCCGTCGCCGCCGCTGCGCTCGGGTTTCGTGGGCGGCTCCTCGCCGGCTTCGAGCGCCTCGGCCACGCTCCGGTCGAACGCGAGCTGCTTCTCGAAACGATCGCGGGCCATCTCGTCCATGCCGAAGGTGGCATACAGCTTCCGGATGATGTCATAGGGAGCCAGATCGCCATGCTCGAGCTCGTCGATGTGCGGCACGACCTCATCGGTGATGAATCCCCGGATCGCATCACGGAGCATCAATTGTTCATCGGACCATTCGAACACGCCGCCAACTCCTCGCTCTTGGTGTGGGTCGTCGGTCACGGCGTCGCCATACCGGTGCGACCATGACAACTCCGGGCACGGTAGACGCGCACCGCCGATGAGGGAAAACCACCCGGTGTCCCCGGCCCGCGGCTACCGTCGGGCCCGCCATGGCTTCCGACTTCTCCGACACGTCCGTCCTGTTGACCGGGGGTGCCTCGGGCATCGGACGGGCCACCGCCCGCTACCTCGCGGACCTCGGCGCGCGCGTCAGGATCGGCGACGTCGACGAAGCCGGCCTCGCCGAGACCGCGCAGGGTCACACCGGCATCACCACGGCGCGGTGCGACGTCGCGGACCCCGGGTCGGTGCAGGCTTTCGTCGATGCCGCGGTCGGCGACGCCGGAGGCGTCGACGTGCTCGTCAACCTCGCCGGCGTGCTGGCGTTCGCCAACACCCACGAAGTGGACCTCGCCGACTGGCAGCGCATCATCGACATCAACGTCACCGGCACGTTCCTGATGTGCCGGGCGGTGCTGCCGATCATGCTCGAATCGGGTGGGGTGATCATCAACACCGGGTCCACCGCCGGCCACATCGGTCAGGCCTGGTCGGCGGCGTACTGCGCATCCAAGGGCGCGGTGCTGTCTCTGACCCGCGCCCTGGCCGTGGAGTACGGCCGTCGGGGTATCCGGGTGAACTCGGTGTCGCCCGGCGGCATCGACACCCCGATCACCAGCGCCTTCGCGTTCCCCGAAGGGGCTGACAAGTCGCTCCTGGCGCGGACCATGCCAC
>CAZEAV010000007.1:3730-5562 GCA_964510215.1 uncultured Iamiaceae bacterium | reverse complement strand
GGTGCGATGGGCACGGCCGACGACGTGGCCGCGACCATCGCGTATCTCGCCGGGGACGAGGCCGGCTATGTCAATGGCGCCGATTTCCGCGTGGACGGGGCGACCACCGCGTGAGGGGCCCCCGAGCAGGGCGCGCCCGGGTCGCCTGAGGCCGCACGATGATCACCCGGCGCTCGCGGTCGGCCCTGGTGGCGGCGGCCCTCGTGTCGCTGGCCGCGTGCACGGCCCGCATTCCCGACACCACACCCCGTGCCGAATCGCCGCACACCTCGTCCGCCGGTGCGAACCTGCACTGGGACTCCTGTCACGACGACTTCCAGTGCGCCACGTTGACGGTACCGCTGGACTGGTTCCATCGTGATCAGGGCACCATCGACCTTGCGCTCATCCGCAAACCCGCTGGTGACGGTCACCCGATCGCCTCGGTGCTGTTGAACCCGGGCGGACCCGGCGAACCCGGTACGACGTTTCTGCGCCAACTGATGGCGTCCGGCACGTTTCCAAAGGCGTTGAGCCGGCGATTCGATGTGGTCTCCTGGGATCCCCGAGGCACCGGGAAGTCCGCCGGGATCGCGTGCCTGAGCGTCGCCGAACTCACCGAGCCCGACCCGCTCCCCTATCCCCCCACCGCGGCCGCACGCGCCAAGGTCGCCGCCAAAGGCAAGGCCCAGCAAAAGCGGTGCCTGCAAAAGGACGGCCGGGTCATCCCCTACGTCGGCACCCGCGAGACCGTGCACGACCTCGACGCCATCCGGGCCGCGCTGGGCGACGCCAAGCTCACGTATGTGGGGTTCAGTTACGGCACCGCCATCGGCTTGCAGTACCTGGCCACCTTCGGCGACCACGTGCGGGCGATGGTGCTGGACGGGATCGACCCGCCGGGCAGTGACCCCGTCGCCGCGGCGAAGGCCCAGATGACCTCGTTCGAAGCGAACCTCGACCGTTTCCTGTCCAAGTGCGCCGACGACGCATCGTGCGCGTTCGGGAACGGCGATCCAAAGGGTGCGTTACGTCACTTTCTGGACCGCCTCGCCGACGGCACCCGGATACCGGCCTCCTATTCGCTCCCCGATGCCTCCGGCCAACCCCACGAGCGTCACGGCACCCTGGGCTACACCGAGGCGATCACGGGTATCGCCGCGGCCCTGTACAACACCCAGACGTGGCCGGTCCTGCGCATGGGGCTGGCCGCGGCGACGCGCCCGTCGAATCCCGACGGCCATTATCTGCTGATGCTGCGCGACCTGCTCCGCGGCCGCCAGGTGGACGGCACGTGGAACCACTCGACCGAAGCGGGCACGGCGATCGGCTGCGCGGACCAGTCCGAGCGAGCCTCGTCGTACTTCGGCGATGTCGCCCGGATACACGCCTGGGCCGAGGAACTGCCGGTGTTCGGCGCGTTCGGCGCTGCCGGACTCCCGGGCTGTCACGGCTGGCCGGCGGCCCGACACCCGCTGAAACCACTGCGGGCATCCGAGGTGCGCGCCGCGCCCCCGGTGGTGCTCGTCAACAGCGCGCACGACCCCGCGACGCCCTACGCGAATGCGAAGAAGATGCAGGGTCTGCTGCCCCATGCACGTCTGGTGACCTGGGGCGGAGACGACCACACGTCCTTCGCCGGCGGTCACGCCTGCATCGACGACGCGGTGGTGCCGTACCTGGTCAGCGGCACCCTGCCGCCCGCCGGCAAGCGCTGCAACCCCTGACCCCACCGCACTCCCCCACCCGGCCGCACTCCCCCACCCCGCCACCAATGGCGAACTTCGGGAGGTGGTGTGGGGGGAGCGCCCCCGAACGACCCCAGTGCGCGGGGGGGGTGGGCCACACTCCCG
>CAZEAV010000007.1:0-3720 GCA_964510215.1 uncultured Iamiaceae bacterium | reverse complement strand
CCCCCCCCCCCCCCCCCCCCCCCCCCCCCCCACCCACCCGAAATGGGGGGTAGGTTTGGGGCCCCCCCCCAACAACACCTCCCGAAGTTCGCCTGGGGATCGGCCGTCAGACCCGCGTCGGACCTGAATCAGAGCTGAATCGGACCTGAATCGGGCCCGAATCACATCTGCATCGGACCTGCGTCAGACCTGCATCAGCTTGGCGAGACGCTCCTGGGCCTCGACGCATTCGGTGGCGAGATCGATCACGACCTGTGCCGCGGGGCGCACCTTGTGGGCGGCGCCGATGATCTGACCGGCCGGGTTGAAGTTCACGTCCTTGGCCGCCTCGGGATACGCATGGCCCCGGCGCACCGCATCGGAGGTGACCATGAACTGCAACGGCATCCCGAGCGGCTTGGGGTTCTCCGGATCCTCCCAGGCGTCGGTCCAATCGTTGCGCAGCATGCGGCAGGGTTTGCCGGTCCAGGCGCGGGAACGCACCGTGTCCCGTGAGGTGGCCTGCAGGTAGCTGTCCATCTGGCCCGGCGGGATGTCGGCCTCCGCCACGGTCAACCACAGCGAACCGGTCCACACCCCCTGGGCCCCGAGGGCCAGCGCCGCGGCCATCTGGCGTCCGGATCCGACACCGCCCGCCGCGAGCACGGGAATCGGCGCGACCTCGTCGATGACCTCCGGCCAGAGCACCATCGAGCCGATCTCGCCGGTGTGCCCCCCTCCCTCGGTGCCCTGGGCGATCACGATGTCCAGACCGGCATCACGGTGGTGGGCCGCCTGGGCCGGCGACCCGCACAGCGCCGCGACCAGCCGGCCCGCACCGTGGATCTCGTCGATGATCTCTGCAGGAGGCGTACCCAGGGCATTGGCGATCAACCGCACGTTCGGATGCTTCAGGGCCTCGAGCACCTGGGGGGTCGCGGTGGCCTCGGTCCAGCCGATGAGTTCGTGGTTCTCCACGTCCTCGGGCATCTCGGGCACGCCATGATCGGTGAGCAACTTCGCGGCGAATCGACGATGCTCGTCGGGGATCATGTCCGCGAGCATCTTCTCCAGCTTGGCCGGGTCGAGCTCGCCCATCCCCTCGTACTTGCCGGGAATCACGATGTCCACGCCGTAGGGGGCGTCCCCGATATGGGCATCGATCCAGGCCAGTTCGGTCTCGAGCTGTTCGGGCGTGAACCCGACGGCCCCGAGCACTCCGAACCCCCCGGCCCGGGAGACCTCGACCACCACGTCACGGGTGTGGCTGAACGCGAAGATGGGAAACTCGATGCCGAGCGTCTTGGCAAGTTCGGTCTGCATGGATCGCACTCCTGTGCTGGATGAACCCCGTGGCGGGGTCGGGATTGCTCGTGTTTGTCAGGCGTACAGCTTCACCGGAAGTTCCTTGATGCCGTTCACGAAATCCGAACGGAAGCGCCGCGGTTCGCCCGCGTACTCCGCGTCGGGGAACCGCCGCAGCAGCTCGCGCAGCATCGTACGGATCTCCAGTCGGGCCAGGTTGGCACCGAGACAGAAATGGGTGCCGCCGCCCCCGAAACTGACGTGCTCGTTCGGGCTGCGGTGGATGTCGAAGGTGTCGGGGTCGGCGAACACGGACTCGTCATGGTTGCCCGAGTGGTAGTAGATCACGACCTTGTCCCCTTCGGCGATGTCGACATCGCCGATCCGGGTGGCCTCCGTCGCGGTGCGGCGAAAGTTGTGGATCGAGCCGTTCCACCGCAAGAACTCCTCGGTGGCGGTGTTCCACAGGGCGTCGTCGTCGATGTTGGCGGCAAGTTCACGGCGTGCGTCAGGGTGGTCGATCAGGGCCATCATGGCATGGCTGATCAGGTTCCGGGTCGTCTCGTTGCCGGCCACGCACAGCAGCACGAAGAACAGGTCGAGCTCCTGGGCACCCAGGCGGTCGCCGTCGACTTCTGCATGCACCAGGGTGGACATGATGTCGTCGCGTGGGTTCGCGCGCCGATCCGCCGCGATCGCGTCGCAGTAGGCGTAGATCTCGGTCTGGGCGACCTGCTGGTCTTCCTCACTGGGCGAGAAATCGGGATCCTGACCACCGACCAGGCGGTTCGACCAGTCGAACACCTTGGCCCGATCCTCCGCGGGGACGCCGATCATGTCGCAGATGATCCGCAGCGGCAGCGGAACGGCGACGGACTCGACTAAGTCGACCTCGCCGTCGGCCTCGGCGACCCCGTCGACGATGTCGCGTGCCCCGGCGACGATCCCGTCGAACAGGCCACGGATCATCTTCGGTGTGAACCCCGCGCTCACCAGCTTTCGGTAGCGGGTGTGCTTGGGCGGGTCCATGTTCAACAGGGTCATCCGCACCAGTTCCATGGCCGCTTCGTCGAAGTCCTGGATGAACGTGGAACCCAACTCGGTGGAATAGGTCCGCCAGTCCCGGCTGACGGCCTTGATGTCCTCATAGCGGGTCACGGCCCAGAAACCGCCGGCGGTGGGATGGGGATGCCAGAACACCGGCGCTTCGGCGCGCAGCAACCGGAACTGGTCATCCGGCACGCCTCGGGCCCAGGTGTCCTCCAACAGGTCGATGTCGGCAAGGGTGTACTCGGTCATGGGTGCCTCCGGGTGGGATCGGTGACCAGCAGGTGGACCGCGTCGATGACGTCGGCGGCGGGCACCGCCGCGGGGTCGAGCCGGTGCTGCAGCGCGGCGCCGAGTAGATACGACAGCGCCCTGACGGCGAGGTCTGCGGCCGGCGCGACGAGTTTGGTGTCGTGCGCAGCGGCCCAGGCATCGAGCCCTTCGGCCAGATCGCCGCGGATGTGCGCGTACCTCTGGGCGAGCTGGGTGCCGATGGCGGCGTCACGGGCGCCGTGCAGCCAGAGCTCCATCTCCAGCAGCAACCACGGCGAATCGGGGGTCGTCGAGGCCGCGACGATGCGGTCCCACGCGGCCGCGATGATGCCGTCGAGGTCGCCTGGGTCACCGACCTGGGACGTGACCGCGTCCGCGGTGGCGTCGCGATAGGAATCCACCAGTGCGAACAGGAGGCCTTCCTTGGAGCCGAAGTGGGCATACAGCGCTCCGGTGGTGCGGTCAGCGGCTTCGGCCACGGCTTCGGTGGACACCGCGTGGAACCCTCTGCGGGCGAACTGGTCAGCCGCGGCGTCCAACAATCCCGCGCGTGTGGCGGCTTTGCGTTGCTCCTGGGTGCGGGCCATGCAGTGTTCCTGGCAGGTGGGTGGCTGCCCAAGGAATATAGCACCGATTATCTATGTAGCGTTTACTATCCGCAAGCCACCCGAACTCCGGGGCGCTTGGAGTCGGCGGATGCTCGTTCGGCCCCGGAGTACGACTGGAAATGGGCGGGCGGCCGGGCGGTCGCACGGGACAGAACCCGGCGGCCCGGTTCAGCGGGCGCCAGGAGGGGCGGCCGGCCGGAGACCCAACTCGGTGAGCTGTGCTGCGTCGATCGGCCCGGGCGCACCGGTGAGGGGATCCGCGCCCGATTGGGTCTTGGGATACGCGATCACCTCGCGGATCGACGGCGTGCCGGCGAGGAGGGAGGCGACCCGGTCCCAGCCGAACGCGATGCCCCCATGAGGTGGGGCGCCGAAGCGGAATGCCTCCAGCAGGAAACCGAACTTCTCCTCTGCGTCCTGCTCGGTGACGCCCATGACCTCGAAGACGCGCTTCTGGATGTCGGGGCGATGGATCCGGATCGATCCCCCGCCGATCTCGTTGCCGTTG
>CAZEAV010000006.1:0-18233 GCA_964510215.1 uncultured Iamiaceae bacterium | reverse complement strand
CTATCGGGACTTCCGACCCAGATGGACCTGAAGCTCGGCGGAAGCGGAGGCAACGACAAACTGGCGCTCCGTCCCGTCGAGGGCGACTACCCGAACCTGTACGCAGCCTTGGGGAAAAACTCCGACACGGCGACTGCAGCGCAGCAGGCCTGCGATACCGACTTGTTGCGCCGCAACCTCGTGGGCGACGAGCATATGGCGAATGTCTGGTGGCGGACCATCGGCATCTCCAATTCGGTCACGAACACCGTCGACGCACTCACGCCCGTGCTCCTGGGACAGGACACCGCGGTCACCGAGTACAAATACGCCGGAGGCAAGGCCGTGCCCTATCAGGCGATCCTGCAGGCGGGCACCGCGGTACTGATCGACCATCACGCTCAGCCGAGGGTCCGGTGTGCCACCGGAAATCCGCTGGCACTGTCGTCGTTCGGCACCGGAGTTGACGAGAAAGCGGTGCTCGACGGCGCCAGGTGGAGCGGGTTCTCACCTGATCGGGTCCTGGTCATCGACGCGGCGCAACAGACCGACGTGCAGCAGTTGGACAGCGTTGTCGACCTCCGAACGGGCAATTCGATCAAGTTCGAGCTGAACTCGCCGGGGAACTGAGACCTTGCCGGGTCCGGGCACCTCGGGTACGGTCCGCCGCCCGGGCGTTGTGTGCCTGGCGCCCAGCGGTCGGGCTGTCGATGCGGTGGGCCGTTGGTCCGCCGACGATCTGGGGATCGTCGTCGACGACACGCAACAGGTCGTGAAATGGTTTCGCCACCCAGTGCAGGGAAATGGCGGTTGCAACGGCCAGGGTTGCCCAGTAGATCCAGATGGTCATGTCGTCGGTCCTCCCTCTCGCTTGCAAATTCCCGCTGCCGGCCGACGGGGACATCTGTGGGGATGTCGGCTCCGCATTCGACGATGACCCCATGGTCGGTGACAACGCCCGAGCCGACAAGGGGGACAACTCCCCGCGCGTCGCGCGACGGATACGCCACATCGCGCGTCTCCTGCGGCGGATCCTTGTCGTCCCCGCTCGTCCACGCGCCCGGGAGACGCCGTGTGCACCATCCAACCCATGCATGAGGTGACCGGATGACGAAGGTGAGCGCCACTGCTCGTCACGGTGTGGTCGTCGTGGTCGCCGCGTGCGTGGTCCTGGCGGCGTGCAGCGGGGCTTCGAAGTCCTCGACGTCTGCTTCCAGTACGACACGTCGCCGGCCCACGACCCGCTGCTGTGCCACCACGACCACGACGGTCGCGGCGTCGAGCACTGCGGCCCCGACGTCGGCGCCGGCCCCTGCGCCCACGGTGTCGGCCGCCTGTGACGCCTCGACGTGGCCGATCGACCGGCAGGCCGCACTGATGGTGTTCGCCGAGGTCGACGGGCAGTCCCAGGTTGCCGATGCCATCCAGCACGGCGTCGGTGGGATCTTCATCGGCACCGGCACCACCGATCTGCTCCAGACGTCTGCGTTCACGTCCGCCGTCGCTTCGGGCGATCCGGTGCCATTCGTCGCCACCGACGAGGAAGGCGGTCGGGTCCAGCGCCTGAAAAACATGATCGGCAGCCTGCCCAGCGCCCGCGAGATGCACGCCACGATGCGCCCCGCCCAGATCACCGCGGCCGTGCAGCACCATGCGGCCGCGATGCGCCGGCTCGGGATCACGATGGACTTCGCGCCCGATGCGGACGTCTCCGATGAACCCGACGACGCCGTGATCGGCGACCGGAGCTTTGCGAACGACCCTCAGGCCGTCACGATCGACGCGGTCGCCTTCGCGAAAGGCCTCCTCGCCGCCGGCATCACCCCTGTGTTCAAGCATTTCCCCGGCCACGGCCACGGCAGCGGCGACTCCCACACCGGTCTGGTCACCACCCCGCCGCTGTCCTCCCTGCGCAACGACGACCTCATCCCCTACACCACGGGCCTGGCCCAGGTGCCGGGAACCGCGGTCATGGTCGGCCATCTCATCGTCCCGGACCTCACCGCCGGCGAACCCGCGTCGGTGTCGCGGGCGGCGATCACCGATCTGCTGCGCAACCAGATCGGCTATCGGGGGCTGGTCATCACCGACGACCTCGGCGCCATGCGAGGCATCCTGGACAAGTTCCCCACGCCCTCCGCAGCGGCCGTCCACGCGGCCGCGGCCGGCGCAGACCTGCTGTTGGTGCCCGAGGCCGACACCCCCTCGATCGTGAGCGGCATCGCTGGCGCGGTGCAGGCGGGAACGATCCCACCGGCCCAGATCGCCGCGTCGGCGAACCGCATCCTGCATGCCTTGCCAAGCAACCGGTGCGGTTGAGATCTGCTCCGGTCTCCCGGCACGCGTTCCGAGCCCGTCGGAGGTGTGGAGCGACGGCCGTCCTGTGGCACGATGAAGGGAATGAACTTCGCCGTCGAAGTGGTCGTGAACCTGCGTGAAGGAATCGCCGATCCCCAGGGGGCCACGATCGAACGGTCGCTGCCCGCTCTGGGGTTCGACGGGGTGAGCGACGTGGGCGTGGGCAAGGTCATCGCGTTCACGATCACCGCGGACGACGAAGCCTCCGCGCGGGCCGAGATCGACGACATGTGTGCGAAGTTCCTCACCAATCCGGTGATCGAGGACGCGCGCATCCAGGTGACCCCGGCATGACCACCCGGGTTGGGGTGGTGCTGTTCCCCGGGTCCAACTGCGAGGGTGACGTGATGCATGCGGTGACCGAACTTGGGGCCGATGCCGAGATTCTCTGGCACGCAGAAGCGACCGTGAGAGGTGTGGACGTCGTGATCATTCCCGGTGGTTTCGCCCACGGCGATTACCTGCGGCCCGGCGCGATCGCCCGGTTCTCACCGGTCATGGCCGCGGTCGCGGATTTCGCCGAATCAGGTGGGCCGGTCGTCGGGATCTGCAACGGATTCCAGGTGCTCACCGAAGCCGGACTCCTCCCCGGGGCGCTGCAGAAGAACAAGGCACTCAAGTTCCTCTGTACGACGACATCGCTCGAAGTCGTCTCCGAGCAGTCGGTCCTGACGCGTGGAATAGACGTGGGAACCCGCCTGGAAATACCCGTCAACCATTTCGAGGGCTCCTACACCACTTCACCCGAAACGCTCGCCGAGCTCGAAACCGAGGGCAGGGTGATCCTGCGTTATCTGGCGAACCCGAACGGATCGATGGGCGACATCGCCGGGATCACCAATGCTGCAGGCAACGTCGTCGGACTCATGCCGCATCCCGAGCGCGCCACGAGTGAACTCCTGGGATCCGCGGACGGCGTGTCGCTGCTGCGCGCCCTGCTCGATTCCTGACGCCCGACGTTTCCTTGACGGTTCCGACGTTGCAGTGGTGGCGTGGTCGAGCTGTGTCGCGTCGATCGGGTGGTCTTCCCGCCTGTCGAGTGGTCGGTTCAGGAACCGCGGGTGATACCGGCTTTGTTGAGAATCGCCGGCGACACGCCGAGCTCACGCCACGCGGCATAACTGAGGTGCTTGCGGGCGCTGTAGCTCTTGGCCGCTTTGATGAAATCGGCCTCGAACGCCGAGATGTCGACCGTCTTGTCCGACGCGTTCAGTTCGGCCGTCAGGTCCATGCGCTCCTGGATCAGGTTGACCCGCTTGAGCGGCCCACTGGTGGCCAGGTCGGCTTCGATCTGGGCCAAGCGCTTCTGGATGCTGTCCTTCGTGCGCCGACGCCCGCGCTTTGGGCGGTTCTCTTCGAGCGCTTCCAGATACTTCTTGACCGCACGGCTCTCGGCCCGTCCCTCCGCCAGTGCCGCCTTGTGTGCTGAAGTCATCGGGGATTTCGGTCCTGGGGTCATGCGTCTACGATGACAGACCCGGATACGCCATTGCAAGTATCGGAGCAAATCATGTCGGACCTCGAAGTCGAAGATGAAGGCCGTATTCGCACCTTGACCTTGTGTCGCGAAAGCGCGCTCAACGCGTTCGACAATGCGCTCTATCGCGATCTGGCCCACGCGCTGGCCGATGCGCAAGCGGAATCGTCGGTGGCCGTGGTGATTCTCACTGCCAGAGGTCGGGCATTTTCCGCCGGCCAGGACATGGCCCAGATGGCCGAGATCGGACAGCAGGTGGGCGGAACCGATGAAAACGGCTCGAATGCGGGTCCTTCGGAAGACGCCGGCTTCCCTGTCTTGATGGACGCAATCGAGGTCTTCGACAAGCCCCTCATTGCGGGCGTCAATGGGCTCGGCGTGGGCCTGGGGTTCACGCTTCTGGCGCACTGCGACCTGGTGGTGATGGCCGATGACGCCCGCATGCGTGCGCCGTTCTGTCCGCTGGGCGTTGCTCCGGAAGCGGCGAGCAGCGTGCTGTTCCCCGAGCGGATGGGCTGGCAGCACGCGGCCTGGGTGTTGTTGAGCGGCGAATGGATGAGTGCGGAGGAAGTGGCGGCGATGGGTCTGGCGTGGAATGTGGTGCCGGCCGCCGAGGTGCTCGCCTGTGCGAGGAATGCGGCACGCCGGATCGCCCGCTGGCCCATCGCGTCGCTGGTCGCCACCAAGCGGGCGATGCTGGCCGGGAGGGCCGATCGGGTCCGCCGGGCCCGCAATGTGGAGGACGCGGCATTCGCCGAGCTCATCGGCTCGCCGGGCAACATCGAGGCGGTGACCGCATTTCTTGAGCGTCGGGACCCGGACTTCTCAGGCATCGACGGAGCCTGACGGTGTCACGCCGGTGACCGGGGGCGACGCGGCGGTCGCAGCAGAGGGTTCGGGAACCCGTGTACTCGGTCTGATCGGATCGGGTCGGTGGGGCAACCATCGGGCAACCCTCGCGGGCTCCCTGGTCGGCGTCGCCGTACTTGGTGTCCTCGCGGTGCCCCGGCTCGGGGCGACACCGTTGTGGTTGGACGAGGCCTACACCCTGGGAGTCGTCAACCAGTTCGCCTACGGCGTGAAGAGCACCGGCGGCACGATGGTCGCCTACTACGCACCGTTGTGGGTGTGGGCGCACGTGTCGGAATCCACGGTGTGGTTACGCACGTTGTCGTTGGTGTTCGCGGCCGCGGTCATGCCGGTGGTGGCGTTGATCGGAAAACGGGTCGGCGGGACGCGCCTTGCGGTACTGGCGCCCCCGTTGCTGGCGGCCTCGTTCATGTTCCAGACCCTCGCCGTGCAGCTCCGGGCCTATTCGCTCGAGATTCTGATCCTGTCGGTGAGCTTCTATGCGCTGATCCGGGCGGTGCAGCAGGGAACCGACACGCCGGGTGCGCATCGCTGGTGGGTGCTCCTCACCCTGGTCGCCCCGTGGGGGGTGTTCGCCCACGGCCTGTTCCCCATCCACCTGGCAGCGATCGGGGTCGCGGCCCTGCTGTCGCCGAAACCACGGCAGGCGGTCGTCCGGCTGCTGCCGATGCTGGGTGCGTCCGCGGTGATGGTCGCCCTGCTGTTCTGGTTGGGCATCAGCTCGGTCGGCGCCTGGGTGCAGCCGACGACCTTGGAAGGCCTGAAGTACGTGACGTTCCGGTATCTGGGCCTCGACCATGTCCTGCAGGCGGTCTCGATCGGCGCCACCGTGATCGTGGTCTGGGCCGCGGTGCAGGCCCGCCGGCGGACGCGCCGCGGCACCGATGAGGAACGGTCGGCCGCCTGGGTGCTCTGCCTGCCGTTCATCTGGGCGGTCGTTCCCTCCGTGAGCCTGTTGGCCACCTCGGTGGTCCGCCCCGAGTTCGTCGACCGGTACCTGGCGGGGATCGCGCCTGGCGTGGCATTGCTGATCGGGTTGGGCCTCTGCCGGGGTTTCGACTGGTTGGCGACACGGACAAAGGGGGGGCAACGCGTGGCCACGGGTGGTGTCGGCGTCGCGGGGGTGATCATCGTCCTGGGTTTTGCGCTGGTCGGAGTTCACCAGGTCCGCCGGGAACCGCATTCGAACTGGGATCAGGTCGCGTCCGTGGTCGCCCGCAAGGCCCGGTCCGGCGACGGCATGCTGTTGTATTCGGATCTCAGCCGACCGACCTTCGAGCGCCAGTGGTCGTTGTTGCCTCACGGCGCGGTGCCGCGCCTGGTGAATCAGCCCCGCCAGCTCGGTGCGGTCAAACGTGTCGACCGGCTCGATCCGCTCGACTACTCCCACCGTCGCCGGCTCCTCGCGTTTCGTCGTGTCTGGACGGTCACGGTGGCCGACGGTGGCGGCCAGGCCGAGTTCTACCAGGACACTCCGCCGCTGACGACGAACTACCGGGTGGCCCGGACCTGGCACTTCCAGGGGATGTACTGGCCTATCACGCTACGCCTGTACGAGCGGACCACGCCGGTCGACTTCCATCCCGCCGCGGACTGATCCGCCGATGAAACCGCCGCGACCCGAGCGCGATCCGACGTAGCCGAATGCCCGACACGGGAATCGGGACACTAACCTTGCGTGCTCAACCCGATCATCTCGTCGGGCAACCGCGGGGACGTAGCTCAGCTGGCTAGAGCACCTGCTTTGCAAGCAGGGGGTCGTGGGTTCGAGTCCCATCGTCTCCACCACCGGGCGCGGCGCGGCGGCGCCTCGAGCGGCACCTGGATCGTGACGGCTCCCCGATCGGCATGCGGGGCGGGGCAGGTGCCGTGGGGGACGCTCAACCCGTGAACGTGGGTTCGGCGCGCACGGCGATCGCGGCGGTCGCAGGCGGGGTGGCCGGCGACGACGGGTTCGGTGTGCGGACGGTCGTGGTGGTCGCGGCGAGCGTTGTCGTCGTCGGCCCTGGGGAGGGCGTCGACGTGGTGGTCGTCGAGCTGGTCGACCCCGACGGCACGGTCGTGGTGGTGGTCGTGGTCGTGGTCGAGGTCGGAACCGCACACGCGTTCGCCGGCGCCTGGGGGGTGGTCCCGGCCGGCGTCACCGCGACCGACACGCATTCCGAGCCGGGGTCGGCGACCACGGTGAGGTGGTCCGCGCCCGGCGCCGAGGTGATATGGCCGCCGCTCACCGCCACCGCATAGCCGTCGGGGTAGCTGCGGTCGGGGAGTGCGAACGAGGTGTCCGTCCCGTCGGGGAACGAGCCACCACCCACGCGGTCGGTCGAATACGCGAATGTCAGCTCATGCGTGGAGGGGTCGTAGTTCAGCGCCCGCGGTGTCCCGGCGACCGCGACCGGGTGCGGTCGCACGATCGCACCCACGGTGTCGAGGTTCACCAGGTTCGCATCGGTCGGCGGCTGGTGGGGATCGGCGAGGATCTCCTCGTTGTACGCCCACCAGATCCAGGGCATGAGCGCGTTGTCCAGCTCGCCGGTCATCCGGTCGATGTCGTCCGGGTCGCTCACCGCGCCGAACTCGGTGTTGAGCAGCGCCCCACCGGTGGCGTCCGACCACTGCTCGGCGTAGTCGATGACGTCGGGCTCGAGCGAGGGATCCGTGGTGTACATGTGCCAGGCCATCCCGGACTCCGGGTCGTTGCCCGGTGGGGTGATGTGGGTCGGACCCTGGCCGAAGTTGAACAGCACGTAGGGTTCGCCGAAGACCAGGTGGTCGGGGTCCTCGCTGCGGATGGCCGCGGTCATCTTCGCGTGGAACGCATCCAGTGCCTGGTCCTGGACGGGACAGCCGGCCGGGGTGATGCAGTCCTGCCAGGTGGTGCCGGGCCAGGGTTCGTTCAACAGGTCGTACCCGATCACGCCCGGGTTCGAACCCACCGCCCCGGCCAGCGCTTTCCACATCTTCGCGACATCGTCCTGCAGCGGGACGCCGTCGGGCCCGTCCTCGTTGTCCCAGAAACTCTGGAACGCCGCCTGGATGGCCGGATTGGTGATGTAGTACAGCGGAAAGGTGGTGTGCGTGTTGGTCGCGCCATGGGTGAGGGTCATCCACCCCGGGAATCCGTCGTTGCCCAACGTCGGGCCCCAGCCGTCCTGGTGCATGTCCACGAGGACCATCAGGCCATGGTCCGTGAGCATCTGCACGGTCTGGGCGAACGAGTCGACGTAGGCGGTGTCGATGACCCCGGGCGTGGGCATGATCGACGCGGCCGTGGTGCCCAGACGCACCACGTCGAAACCGTTGTCGACGAGCCACTGCGCATCGTCGTCGCCGAATCCCATCGACGCGGGAGTCGCCCCGACCCCTTTGGCCACGAGGTTGACGCCGTGGACGAGCAACGCCCGTCCCTGCGAGTCGGTGAGCCACCGTCCCTGATGGGAGATCGGCAGACCCGGTGCGGTCGCGGACGGGTTCGCGGCACCCGTGGGTGCCGGGGCGACACCGGACACCGCGCCGGCCAGCAGCACGGCCGTCAACAGAGCGGTCACCGGAAACAGATGTTTGGATCTCACGACGCAGACGTTAGTGACCGACGGGGTAGTGGCAGGACCGTGACCGTGATGTGCCAGTTCCCACCTGGCGCTCCCGGGGACCGTGTCGTCCCCGGCGATCGTCCACGCTCCGGCGAAGAGACGGACCCGGCTCAGCCGGCTCGACGGGTGCCGGCCAGGTCGGCCAGGTCGCGCCGCGAGTGCACGTCGAGCTTCATGAAGATCTGGGTGAGGTGGTACTCCACGGTCTTGGCTCCGACGAACAACTCCGCGGCGACCTCCTTGTTGGTCAGCCCCTTGACCACGAGGCGGGCGACCGCTTCCTGGCGGGGGGTGAGCACGGACAACGGGTCCGGCGGCGTCGGCTCAGCGTCGACACCGCACGCGACGAGCGCCTCGTGGCAGGCGTCCTCGTACGCGACGGCGCCGAGGTCGACGAGCATCGCCTGCGCCGATTTCAGGAGCGGAATCGCTTCAGCGGCACGACCCAGACGGCGCAGCGTGAACGCGTGGTCCATCGACAAGAGCGCGACCGGCAGCGGAGCAGCGCCATCGGTGTCGATGTCCGGCTGGGCGAACCACTCGAGTGCGCCTTCGTCGTCGCCACGCGCCTGGGCCAGGCGGCCGCGCAGGCGGGTCAGGCTCGCCACCGCTCCCGTGGACACCGCGTGCGGGCGATGTGTCTCGACGATGTCGGCCACGGCGTCGATTGCCGACTGCGCCGCGTCCAGCCGATCCTCGGCCAAGAGTCCTTCGGCGACCGTGGCCCGCCAACGCCACGTCGGGAACCTGCCGAGCACGTCGTGCAGGTCGCCGCTGGTCAACTCCTGGCCGGCCGCGATGACTTCCACGTGATCCGACCGTGCGTGCGCCAATGCGGCGCGCGCGATCGCCACTCTGGTCCGCGCCCCCCATGCGGGTGCCAACGAGACCAGCGCCGCCGCCTCTTCCAGGTGGGACTGCGCGTCGACGAATCGACCGCGGGCGGCGGACAGCTCGACCGCGACCGTGTGCGCCTGGATGAGCGCGTGCAGGCCGGACCCCTCGGACGCGAAGGCGATGGCCAGATCGGCGTCGATCGTTGCCGCGTCCCAACGGCCGCGGCGCAACTCGACCTCGGCGAGAACGGCCAACCCCATTGCGAACAACTGGCTGGCAGTGGCAGTGCGACCCGACTCGATGGCCTCGGCGAGGTCGCTGGCGGCCGCGGCAAGATCATCGAGATACAACCGGACGATGCCGCTGATCGCCAGGCGGTCGACCGTGCCGAGCGACTCGGGGATCACTTCGCCGAGCGGGTGCTCCCGTAGTTCGTCGAAGTGCCCCAGGTGGACCAGCGACATCACCCGAGCGCAGCAGGTCAGCGATGCTCCCCAGCCCACGTCCCCTTCCAGGGCCTCGGTGGCGCGTTCGAGCGCGCTCGTCGCGTCACCCCAGACCCAGTCGATGAACGCGGCGCCGGCCAGTGCCCGGGCCCGGATATCTCCCGGTCCGCTGGGGCCGTCCTGGACCGCGTAGCCGCCGTCGGCGGCGGTGAGGAAGCGTGCGTGAGCCTCCTCGAAGCGCCCGGACCGCGCGTCCAACAGCGCCAGCACGAGATCGCGCTGTGGTCCCGACGCGCAGGCGGCGACGCGGTCACGCAGGGCCGTCGCGCGGGTCACGTGTGATCCGGCGACGAGGGTTTCGACCGCCTGGAGGGTCAGGCGTTCCGACGTGGAGATCGACCCGGCGACACGCGCTGCCACCAACAGCAGGTCCGCGACGCGTGCAGGGTCGGTCACGGCGGACTCCGCCGCGGCGGCCAGTTCGATCTCGGCCGCGAGGTCGTCGTCGCCCTGGACGGCCGCCTCGGCGCGGTGCAGCAGTGACGTGACCCCGCTGGTGGCGGACGCCGCGGCCAGATGCAGGGCGCGTCGTTCGACCGAGGTGAGCGCGCCGTGGATGGCGCCCCGCACGAGCGGGTGTTCGAAAGCGGCGACGCCCGCCTCCACCGAATGGAGCAGGCGGGCTCTGACGGCGTCGTCGAGTGCCGGACCGGGGTCGTCGATGTCGCCGATCCGGGCTGCCTCGGCGGCGCGGAAGGTGGCGCCGAGCACCGCGCCGGCACGGAGCAGCGCCTGGGCCGCGTCGTCCAACGTGGCCACGCGGGCGAGCGTGACCTCGGCGAAGGATCGTGGCGAAGGCAGGACGGCTGCCGGCGCGGCCAGCCCGGTCGCGCCGAGCTCCTGTAACAGTGCCACCGCGTGCAGCGGCAGTCCCCCCGTGTGGGCGCGGAGTCGCTCCACGGTCGCGCTGTCGATCGGGGAAACGCCCAGCGTGCGGGTCAACGCCACCAGCTCCTCGGTGGTGAGCCCGCTCAGATGGACGTGGAGGGCCAGGTGGGGGTCGTCGAGGAAGCGACGCCACGTGTCGCCGAGAGCGTGCCACGGGCGCTCGCCGACCGTGAGCACCGCGAGGACACCGTCCGATTCGAGGCGTCGCAGCGCGAAGCGCAGTGCCAACAGCGATGGGGGGTCGACGTATCCCAGGTCGTCGACGACCACCACCCGCGGCTCGCTGCCCGCGGTGAGCGCGTCCAGGAGTCGTCTGCCGTGGTCGTCGTTCGGGTCGGCTTCGAGGGCTGCCGCATCGTGCGCGTCGGCGTGGCCGAGTCTTGCGAGCAGCGTGGTCCAGACCTCGAGGTCACGCCAGGTCTCGTCGGGATCCGCGGTGACCCAGGTGACCTGGTCGGCGCGCAGTGCGTCGGTGAAGCGGCGGACCAGGCTGGTCTTGCCGACCCCTTGTTCGCCGTCGACCCACACCACCACGGATGCACCTTCGACGACTCGGGCCCATGCGTCGGCCAAGGTGGCGAGCGCGGCTTTGCGTCCGACGAATGCGCCTGGGCCCATTCGACGCAATGTACCCGTCCGCCCATGCGCCCGCCGGGGTGGCAGGCGCATGGCACTCGGCCCGGAAGGGAGACGGAGTGCAGGGTCTCGGAAGCGCTCGCCCGACGCGCATTTTCGGGCGCGAGCCGACTCAGAACGCCGCGTACGAGAGGTTGTTCGCGGTGCAACTCCCCGAAATGCTGCCGATTGCCGGAGCGCACACACTCAGGTCGATGATCCAGTTGTCGGACGCCTGAAGCTGGAACTGCCCGGTGACGATGTCCTCGTCGGCGTCGTTCATCGTGGTGTTGAAGTGGAGGCAGTCGCTAGGGTTGGCCGTCGACGTCTCGCAGTCCCAGTCGAATTGGAGGGGCCGTCCGCACGTGTCGAAACTCGCGGCCGCGCTGACAGTCATCGTCCCGGGCTGGTAGATCCCGGAGACCGGTGTGAAGCTGGCGGCGACCGAACACGAAGTGCTGGGTGCCAGGTTCGTCACGACCAGCGAGGTCGTCGCCGTTTTCCCCAGTGAATCGGTGATGTGGGCCGTGAGCAGATACGCCCCCGGGTCAACGGGTTGCATCGACCCCGAAGCACCGGTGCCGAGTTGGATCGGCGGCGCCGTGGGGTCGTCCAGGGGTTGGAGTGTCCAGGCGATCTGGCTCGACAGGTCGCCGTCGGTGGGGTCCGAGGCGGTGGCCGCGTAGTTCACGACGGTGTCCGTGGTGGTCGCGAAGTCCGACAGGTGTGCATCCGGCGCGGTGATGGTCACCGTGGGCGCGTCCGGGTCGGCCGCCGCGATGGTGATCGGCGACGTGATGCTGTTCGGGTGGGGGTCGGGATTGGTCTCGGTGTCGGAGGACGTGACGTTGAAGCTGACGGTGCCCGGGTCGGAGCCGGTCGCGGTCAGCGAAACCTCGACGGTGCGGGTTGCGCCGGGAGCGAGCTGGTACAGGTTCATGCTCGAGGTGCTCGTGTGGTGGTCCACGAGGGTCGCGTAGAAACTGCCGGAGGTCGCGACGCCGAGGTCGATGCCACTTGCGGCCACCGGTGCGAAGTTGTGGACGCTCACCGGGAAGGTGACGGTGTGCCCGGCGGGGATCGAAGCCGGGATGTTCGGGGCGATGATGCCCAGATCAGGTCCGGACCAGGTCGCTGGGATCACGTGGATCGTCTCGGTCCTGGTGGTCGACTGACCGGAGCCGTCGTCGACGTGGGCGATGAGGGTCCAGTTGCCGGCGTCGAGCGGTCCGAGGAAGCCGCTTTGCCCGGTCAGGAGGCTGATCGGTGTCGCATCGGGATCATCCGCGTTCACATACGACCAGGCGATGTGTTGGGAGAGGTCGTCGCCGACCGCGTCGGCCGCGGTCGCCGCGTAGGTGATCGTCGTCGTGGTCAACACGGTCTCGTCGTCGGGGGGGTTGGAGAAGGTGATGGTCGGCGGGCTCGCATACCTGGTCGCGAGATCGATCGTGGCGCTGTTGGGATGGGGGTCGGGATCGCCTTCGGCGCTGTCGCTGATGACGGTGGCGGTGAGTCGCGCCGTCGGGGCACCGGGGGTGGCGACGGCGGCGAGGGTCACGTCCACGGCGGCACCGGCGTCGACGGTGCCCAACGTGCAGGTGATGGTGTCGGTCTAGGTGGCCGCGGCGGTGGTGCGAGCACAGGCGGTCTCGCCGGCGGTGGCGGTCAGCGCGATTGCGGTGGGCGCGGTGAGCACGAGTTGGGCGCCGGTGGCCGCCTCGGTGCCGTAATTGTGGACGGTGAGGGTACCCGCGGACGTGCTGCCGACGATGAGGGCATCGGCGACACCGCTGGTGTCGATGCCGAGGTCGTGGGGGTTCACGACCGCCGGACCGACCGAGATGACCCGGGTGGCGGTGGCGGTCTCGTCTGCCGAATCGGTGACCGATGCGGTGAGGACGTAGATACCTTGCGCGAGTGGTCCGAAGCTGCCCGATGCGCCGGTGCCGAGACTGGTCGGGGTGGCGTCGGGGACGCCCGCGGGCAGATACGCCCAGGTGATCTGGTTCGACAGGTCGCCGTCGGTGTCATCGGTGGCGGTGCCGGCGTAGTCGATGGTGGCGTTGGCGGCGACCGTGGCGGATTCGCCAGGGGTGGTGATGGCGACACTCGGGACACCGGAGGTCGGCCGATTCGTGGTGGTCGGGATCTTGACGAGGTTCGGGTGCGGGTCGGGGACGGGATCGGAGCCGTCGGAGGAGACCGCATAGTCGACATCGTGCGGGGCGGACCAGTCTCCGACCGACGCTTCGACGTCGATCGTGACGGTGGCCGACGGTGCGAGATCGCCGAGGTCGCACATCAGATAGGACGTGCTGTCGCCATCGTTGCCGTGGTCGGTGCAGTCGGTACCGGCAATCGTCCCGTCGACGTCGAACGACCGCGGTGCGACGATCAGGAACCTCGCGTCGGTCGCCGTGGCCGTGCCGTAGTTCGCGACCTGGACCGAGTAGTCGTTCGCTCGCCCGGCTTGCAGCGTGGTGGGCACGCCGGTGGTGATCAGGCCCAGGTCGGTGCCGTCACCGGGTGACGGCGGCGGCGGCTCGCAGGCCGACAGGGCGCCGACGACGAGCACCAGCACTGCCAGTGCGGCCGACGCCCGCCGGATGCGTGGCCGGACCGCTTTCTGGGGGACCTTCTTCATCGGTTTCCCTACCTTCCCTCGGACGTGCGCGTGGTGCAATCATCTGTGACCGGTCCTCGATTCGTCCCTAGGGACGATCCCCAGTCTTTTCCCGGCCCCTCCCCCAGGTCGGGTGTGGCAGGGTGGGGGCGATGCCAGGAGTGGAAACCCTCAGCGGGTCGGTCGACGTGACCGATCTGGGTCCGACGTTGATGCACGAGCACGTGTTCACGATGGACGCGGACTACCTGCGCAACTACGGCGAAGGCGACTGGTGGGACGAGGACGCCGAATTGGAACGAGCCGTCGACAAGTTGAACCGGCTCGCCGACAAGGGCATCGCCACCATCGCGGATCCCACCGTGCTGGGCCTGGGTCGTGACATTCCCCGCCTGGTCAAGATCGCGGACCGGATCCGGGTCAACGTCGTCGTCGCGACCGGCGTGTACACCTACGATTCGCTGCCCTTTCCCTATTCCATGCAGGGCCCCGGGCTTCCGCTTGGTGGCGAGGACCCGCTGGTACGCGACTTCACCCGTGACCTCACACAGGGCATCGGCGACACCGGCGTGAAGGCGGCCTTCCTGAAATGCGCGGTCGAGCACGACCCGATGACCGGCGACGTGGAACGGGCGCTGCGGGCGGTGGCGAAGACGTCGCTGGCGACGGGCGCGCCGATCACCGTGCACACCAACGCGCGCGAACGCACCGCGGACCGGGTCATCGAGGTGCTGCGCGAGGAACGTGTCGACCTCGAAAAAGTCGTGCTGGGACACGTCGGCGACTCCACCGACGTCGACTGGCTCGCGTCCCTGGCCGACACCGGGGCGATCCTGGGCATGGACCGCTTCGGCCTGGACGTGTTCGCCCCGACCGATGACCGGGTCGCCACGATCATCTCGCTGGCCGGGCGCGGCTATGCGGACCGGATGGTGCTCAGCCACGACGCGTCGTGTCGCATCGACTGGTTCGGGCCCGACGCACCGGCCGTCGTCGACGCGTTCATGCCGAACTGGCACTACGAGCACATCAGCGATGACGTCCTCCCCGCGTTACGCGCCGGCGGCGTCACCGACGACCAGATCGACGCGATGCTCATCCAGGTCCCCCGCAGGTACTTCGGCGACTGAGCGGGCGCGCCCGCGCCCCTGGGCTCGAGCCACGGGCGAGATCGGACGCGCGACTTTGCACGGTTTTCCTTGCTGGGGGCGGGTGATGCGTGCAAAGACGTGTTGGTGATCGTTGAGCACCGGTGGCCATGGGCGACCGCTCGAGGGGTGTGGCACGATCGGGGCGTGGACTCCGATGCATCGCTGATCGCCGAGCTGCGCGCGATCACGGACGTCCTGGACGACCATGACCTCACCGAACGGTACCGCCGGGACTGGACCGGTCGATTCGTAGCCGACGACGCAGTGGTGGTGCGTCCGGCCGACGTCGCCGAGGTCGCGGAGGTGGTCTCCTGGTGCGCCGAGCGGGGGGCGGCGATCGTGCCCCAGGGCGGCAACACGGGCCTCGTCGGGGGTTCGGTGCCGCGGTCGGGGGAGATCGTTCTCAGCACCGAGCGCCTGGTCGGCATCGAGTCGGTCGACGGGTCCACGGGACACCTGACCGCGCAGTCCGGGACGCCGCTGGCCGAGGTGCAACGAGCCGCGCAGCGTGCCGGTTGGGCATACGGCGTGGACATCGCCAGCCGTGACTCGGCCACCATCGGGGGAACCGTCGCCACCAACGCGGGCGGGTTGCACGTGATCCGCTACGGCGCCACGCGTGCCCAGGTCGTCGGCGTCGCGCTGGTCACCGGAACCGGTGACGTCATCGACATCCCGTCGACCACGCTGCGCGACAACACCGGCTACCACCTCCCCGGCATCGTGTGCGGTTCCGAAGGCACGCTCGGGGTCGTCACCGCGGTCCGGGTACGCCTCGTCCCCGAGTGGTCGCATCGAACGACCGCGCTGGTGCGTTTCGCCGAGGAGACCGACGCCGCCGTCGCGGTCGAGGCGGTACGCGGCCTCCTGCCGAGCGTGGAGTCCGCCGAAGTCTTCTTTGCGTCGGGGCTGGAGCTGGTGTGCTCGACGTTCTCGTTGCCCCACCCCTTCAGCGACGTCTCCGGCGGCTATGTGCTGGTGGAGGTCGCCGACACCGACGACGCAACCGACGCGCTCGGCACCGCGGTTGCATCCCTCACCGGCGTGGCCGACGTCGCAGTCGCCACCGATTCGGCCGGGCGCGCCGGTCTGTGGCGCTACCGCGAGCGGCACACCGATGCCATCGCCACCATCGGTACCCCGCACAAACTCGACGTTGCCGTGCCGCCCGGCTCGCTCGCCGAGTTCGTGGATCGGGTCAACGATGTCGTGGCGGAGATCGACCCGAGCGCGGCGGTGTGGCTCTTCGGCCACGGCGGCGAAGCCGCCATGCATGTGAACGTGACCGGTCCGGCGGGTGACGACGACACCGTGGACGACGCGGTGCTCGGCCTGGTCGCCGACATGGGCGGTTCGATCAGCGCCGAACACGGCATCGGCACCGCGAAGGTGGATTTTCTCGAACGACTGCGTGATCCGGCCGAAAACGCGCTGCGCCGTCGGATCAAAGCGGCGTTCGACCCGCACGGCATCATGAATCCGTCGGTGTTGGTGCCGCCGCGGTGACGAAGAGGTCGCACCCGGAGCCCGGGGCACTTATTCAGCGGTCCAGGTGCCGGGCGATCACTGCACGGGTCCGGCCGGCCGCGGCGACGAGGTCGGGCTCGGGTTCGACGACCTGCCGGCGCGCGTCGAGGTCCATCAGGTCGGCCACCGCCGCCTCGGGGGTCGGGAACTCGTCGATCCCCCTCAGGGCCAGTGCCGCCGCGCCCAGGCAGCCCGCCTCGACGCCGTCCAGCACGACGAGGTCCTGGGCGAGCGCGGCGCCGATGATCCGACGCCACAGCGGCGAGGCGAACACGCCTCCGGTGGCCCGGATCTCGTTCAGCGGGCCGCAGGCGGCGAGCGACTCGGCCAACAGGCCGATCTGCGCGGCCACGCCCTCGACCGTGGCGCGGACGAAATGGGGTGGGCCGTGACGGACCCGCAGCCCCAGGATCGCACCGGGGATGGTCGCGTCCCACCGGGGAGCCCGTTCGGGATGCAGATAGGGGAGCATCACCAGACCTTCGGCTCCCGGGGGCGCCGACGCGGCCAGCTCGTCCAGGGCCGCGTCGCCCGCATCGGGTGCGACGAGCGTGCGGACCCAGTCATCAGCCGATCCGGCGTTGCTGATGGCACCGCCGGTCACCCAGCGACCGTCGTCCAGCACGTAGACGAATCGCGACGCGTCGGGTGGATCGGGCCGGTCGATCACGCTGCGCATCGCCGCCGAGGTCCCCACCGACAGTGCGGCGATCCCGGGCGCGGTGGCGCCGACTCCGAGGTTCGCGCTCGGCCCGTCACCGGCGCCCGCGACCACGACGGCCCCGTCGAGTCCGGCGTGCCGGGGCCCCGGCCCGGGCCCACCCAATCGTTCGGTCACCGGGACGATCGGGGGCAGCTGGTCGGTCTCCACGCCGACCGCGCGACACGCCGCGGGGTCCCATTCGGTCGCGCCGAGCGCGACGAGGCCCGTGCCCGATGCGCTGGAGCGGTCCGTGACCAGTCGGCCGGTCAACGCCCGTAGCACCAGTGCCTTCACGCCCACCCACCGGCGGGCACCGGCGAACACGTCGGGCTGGTGGTGGGCGAACCAGACCAGCTTGGTGAACGGCGCCATGGGATGGGTCGGGGTTCCGGTCCGCTCGTGCCAGTCGGCGCGGTCGAGTTCGGCCGCCTCGGCGACCGCCCGTCCGTCGGCCCACGTGACGATCCGGGTCGTGGGCTCGTCGTCCCCGCCGAGCGCACACAACCCGTGCATCGCACAGCTCACGCCCACGGCCACGATCTCACGACCGTCGAGTGTCGCGGTGCACGCGGCGAGCGTGGACTCCACGACGTCGATCAGTTCGGCCGGGTCGATCTCGTGTCTCGGCCCGTCCTGGTACGCCTCGACGTGGCCGCGGTGGACGAAGGGTTCACCGTCCCCAAGGGGGTAGGCCCCCAACGGGTAGGCCACGCACTTGACGTTCGTCGTGCCCACGTCCAGTCCGATGACGACCGCCCCATCGTCGGCCGTCACCGCGACTCGGCCCACGCGAATACGCGGGCACACCACGACGGTGGTGCGCCGCAGCCGTGGGCCAGGGTCTCCAGTGGGTCCATCGTGACGGTGGCCTTTCCGAACGGGCGTCTCCGAACCCCACAGGTTACGCGGACCCCGGGAGTCGGCCGCGGCCACGGCGCGCCCGTGACCGTCGCCGCCGAATCAAAGCGGCGCGGTGCAGACCAGGGCGCGAAGCTGGTGTGATGGGCGATTGGACGTTCCTCGACGGGCCGGCGGCTCCGACGCTTCGAGGTCGCCTGGTCCGGCTCGAGCCGCTGGGCCCTGCCCACGAGGGGGACCTCGCC
>CAZEAV010000005.1:11829-18916 GCA_964510215.1 uncultured Iamiaceae bacterium | reverse complement strand
CCGAACAGGGTGATGATGGTGGGCAGGTGCACCCGGGCGTCCTGGACCATCACGTCCGACGCGCTGAGCATGCCCACGAGCCGCCCGTCGTCGTCGGTCACCGGGGCGCCATCCACCCCTCGTTCCACCAGGGCGCGCACGGCATCGGGAACCGAATCGTCGACATGCACACACAGCACGTCTGTGGTCATGTAGGCGGCGACGGTATCCGGGTCGGGCACGGCATCAGGCATCGAAGGGACCTCTGGAGAGGGAACGGGACAGGTCCATCATCGCTCATCGCGGGGTCGACGCACCTCGGCCTCCACCTCGGGAACGAGGCGGGTGAGGTCCGACGCCGTGAGCCCCACGGCCGGTCCACGACTGCCGGCCCGCCCGTGCACCCACGCGGCCGCGGCGCCGGCGTGCAGCGGGTCGACGCCGCGTGCCAGAAACGCTGCCAGCACGCCGGTGAGCACGTCTCCGGTTCCCGCGGTGGCGAGGCGGGCGTCGCCGGTGTCGGACACCAGCACCCGGCCGTCGGGGTGGGCGATCACGGTGGTGGCCCCTTTGTGCAGCACGACCGCACCGGTGCGCGCCGCCAGTCCACGCACGGCGGCGAACCGGTCCGTTTCGGGGCCCGACTCGCCGCCCAGCCGGACGAACTCCCCGTCATGGGGGGTGAGCACCACCCGCGGCGCATCGCCGGGTCGGTCGGCGAGGATGCGCTCCGGCTCCGCGCCCAGCGCGTACAGGCCGTCGCCGTCGATCACCATCGGCACCGGAGCGCGCACCACCCGGGTGATCTGGTCGGCCACCGACGGGGCACGACCCAGGCCGGGACCGATCGCGAGCGCGGCGAAGCGCGCGAGGTCTCCGAGCACGTCGTCGGCCCAGTCGTCGGCCCCCAGGGCCGTGGTGACGGCTTCGATCGGCCCGCTCGGCGACGCCGGCGAGGTGGCGGGGTCCTCACCAGGTGTGGAGCGACGCACGTAGCCCGCCCCGGCGCGCAGTGCGGCAGCGCTCGCCAGGTCGGCCGCGCCGCTCATCCCCGGCGACCCGGCCACAAGGCGCACCGCAGTGCGCCACTTGTGGGCATCGCGTGGCCGGCCGGGCAGCCACGCGGCAACGTCGTCCGCGGTCACCAACCAGGCGTGCGCGCCGGTGGTGTCCAGACCGATGTCGACCACTTCGACGTCACCCGCGAATGCCGGCCCCACCCCGCACAGCAGCCCGGGTTTGTACGCCGCGAACGTGACGGTTCTGGTCGCGTGTAACGGCCGGCCGAGCAGTTCGCCGGTCTGGCCGGACAAACCGGAGGGGATGTCCACCGCCAGCACCGGCGTCGCCGGATCGACAGGGCAGGGCGCGGTGAACGGCCGGCTGAGCCCCGTGCCGAACGCGGCATCGATGACCAGATCGCACGGGGGCAGCGTCCTCGGCTCGTCGAGGCGTCCCGCGGCCGCGCCGCCGGTGGCCCCGGCGGTCGCCGGGGATGGGGGCCGCCCGGACGGATCGACCACGGTGACCCGGGCGCCGCGTCGGGCGAGCAGGTCGCCCGCGACCCGGCCGTCCGCCCCGTTGTTCCCTTTCCCGGCGACGATCACGACCCGCCGCCCATAGGTGCCACCCAGCATCCGACGGGCGGTCCGGGCCACCGCCCAGCCCGCGCGGCCCACGAGCACCGCCACCGGTTCGGGCGCGGCGGCGTCGATCGCGGCCATCTCCTCGGGGGTGACGATGGGGATCACTGCGACCAGTCTGCCCGAGTTCCCCGCCGCCCGACTCCAAATGCCGGGGCGAAAGCGACCCGCCACGCTCCTTTCGCCCCGGAGTTCGGAAATGGTCGGGGCCGTGTACGGTCGATCGCTGTGTCCGAGCTCCCGGTGACGTCGAACCAGCCGACCACCCCGAGTCGGGCGGCGACCCCGAATCGGCGGATGGAGGGGCCCGGACCCCTGGCACACACCGACGTCGAAGCCGTGGCCGCGCGCTGTGCCGGGCTGCCGGACACCACGGTGCGACTCACCGGCTCCGGCCGGGTCGTGGCCGCCGACGTCGACGGCGACCCCGACGGCGTTCCGGTGGTACTCGTCCACGGCACGCCCGACTCGCGTCTCGCCCGCCATCCGGACCCGGAAATCGCAGCCGGTCTCGGCGTGCGCCTGATCGCGGTGGACCGCCCCGGGTTCGGACACACCTCGCCCGACCGGGGCGCGACCCCGCAGCACTTCGCTGCCGACCTCGCCGCATTGTTCGATCATCTCGGCCTGGAGTCGGTCCACCTCCTCGCCTGGTCCGCCGGCGCGATCTGGGCTCTGGGGGCGGCATCGGAGCTGGGCGAACGGGTCCGATCGGTCACCGCGGTCGGCGCACTCGTACCGGGCGAGGCATTCAATGACACCCGGGTGCGTGCCGCCGCCGGGTCGGCACGTCTGGGCATGGTCACGACCGCCGAAGAGCTCGGTGCGACCGCCGCCGCGGCATTGATCGCGCCGATGCTCGTGCCCGATCCGGCCACACCGGCAGCGGCGCTGGAGCATCGGGCCGAGGTCGACGGCGACGATCTCGAGGCAGTCCCCGGCGCGACCGTGCAGATGGCCGCGGCCACCTGCGACGCGGTGCGTCAGGGTGCCGGTGGCCTGATCCGTGACCTCGCGGTGCAGTTCGGCGCGTCCCGCACGGACCTGGAAAAGGTCGCCTCACCGGTACACCTGGTGACCGGCGGAGACGACCACGTCTGCCCACCGGCATTCGCCGACTGGTACGCGGCGCACCTTCCCGACGCCCGGGTCTCGATCATCGAGCACGCCGGCCACGGACTGCTGCTCACCCATTGGCGCACGATCCTCGAGGCGATCCTTGCCTGAGACGACCACGCGGAACGGCCTCGGAACGGATCCATCGAATGGCCCCGGGAAGAGCCGACGCCGCATTGGTGTTGTACCCAGATGCCCCGTTCCCTGCTCGGTGAAACCGTGATGCCCACACCCCACGTCCCTCTGTCGATGTTGGATCTCGCCATCGTCTCCGCCGACCGCACCAGTGCCGACGCGCTCGCGGCGACCAGCGCGGTGGCCCGCCGTGCGGACGAACTGGGCTACAAGCGGTTCTGGGTGGCCGAGCACCACAACATGACGTCGGTGGCCAGCACGACGCCGCCGGTGCTCATGGCCCACCTCGCCGCGGTGACCCGGCAGATCCACGTCGGCTCCGGCGGCATCATGTTGCCGAACCATCCGCCGCTCGTCGTCGCCGAGCACATCGCCGCGATCGAAGCGCTGTACCCGGGTCGGGTCGATCTGGGCCTGGGGCGAGCGCCGGGGACCGACCCGCGCACCGCCGGTGCGCTGCGCCGCCAACCGGGCCAACTCGGTGCCGAGGAGTACCCCCGGGACCTGCTCGACGTGATGTCGCTACTGGGCGACATCCGGGACGAAGCGACCCTCGGCGCGCACTTCCGTGCCACCCCGAACGCCGCGAGTTCCCCCGAGATCTGGCTGCTGGGGTCCAGTGGCTACTCCGCACAACTGGCCGGCATGCTCGGCCTGCCCTATTCGTTCGCCCATCACTTCGGCATGGGCGGTACCGCCCAGGCGGTCGAGCTGTACCGGTCCAACTTCGTCCCTTCCCCGAAATGGCGCGAGCCCTACCTGTTGATCACCGCGAACGTCCTGGTCGCCGAGACCGAGGAGGAGGCCGCCTACCTGGCAGCCCCGGGCCGGCTGATGACGCGGAACATCCGCCGCGGGGTCCATGAGCCGCTGCGCCCGCCCGACGAGGCGACCGCGGCGCTCGCCGAACCCGACCCGCCGCCGGCGAACCTGCTGGGCCTGCGCCCACGGCGTGAACCCTCGGGCCGTCTCGCCGGCACCCCGGACCAGGCGGTGGCCTTCCTGGAGGACCTGGTGACCCAGACCGACGCGGACGAGGTGATGGTGTCCACCGTGGCATACGACGTGGCGACCCGGTTGACCAGCGTCGAGTTGTTGGCCCGGGCGTGGGGTCTCGGCGACGGGAAGGTATCGGCCCGTCCTGAAACAGTGATCGCCCGCACGTGAGAACCCTGTCCGACTCGGCCGGGCACGCCGCGGCTTCGGGGCAACGACCTGGTCGTCGGCTGCCCACCCGCCAGATCAGTCAGAAGGTCGCGGTCAGCGTCGTGTACGTCGCCGCGTTGTTCATGACGATCATGGACTCGACCATCGTCAACATCGCGCTGCCCGCACTGGGCAACGAGTTCGGCGTCGAATCCGCCGAGGTCAACGGGGTCGTCATCTACTACCTGGTCGCGCTCGCTGCCACGATCCCGGTGTCGGGCTGGTTGGGCGACAAGCTGGGCGGCCGACGGGTCCTGCTCGGCGCCATCACGCTGTTCATCACCGCATCCGCCCTGTGCGGCGCGGCGACGAGCCTGTCCGAACTCGAGATCTTCCGGGTGTTCCAGGGAATGGGCGGCGGGCTGATGACCCCGGTCGGCATGGCGATGCTCTGGCGGGTGTTCCCGCCGAAGGAACGGGTGCGGGCCGCGTCGATCCTGGTGATCCCCACCGCGTTCGCCCCGGCGCTCGGGCCGGTCCTGGGCGGCTACTTCGTGACGGACGTGTCCTGGCGCTGGGTGTTCTACGTGAATGTCCCCATCGGCCTGCTCGCGCTCGCGTTCGGGGCCGTCTTCCTGGCCGAGCAGCGCCTGGAGGATGCCGGTTCGTTCGACCTCGTCGGCTTCCTGCTCGCCGGCGCAGGGCTGGGGTCGCTGATGTTCGGCGTGTCCAAAGGTCCCACCGACGGGTGGACCGACCCGCTGATCGCAACGACCGTCGTGGTCGGCGCCGTGCTCCTGATCGCCCTGGTGGTGGTGCAGTTGCGCATCGCCGAGCCGTTGGTCCGCTTGCGCCTGCTGGGCCAACGCCTGTTCGGGTTGTGCAACGCGGTCCTGATCCTGGGCGCCATCGCGTTCATCGGCACCCTGTTCATCATCTCGATCTTCTACCAGGACGCCCTCGGGATGAGCGCGCTGGCCGCGGGTCTGAGCATCTTCCCCGAAGCACTCGGGGTGATCGTGGGCTCGCAGATCATCTCGAAGCTGCTGTATCCGGTGTTCGGTCCGCGCCGGATCCTGTTCGGTTCGCTGCTGCTGATCGCGGCGATGATCGCGTCGCTGGCAACCGTGGGTGCCGACACGAGCCTGTGGTGGCCGCGCGCCATGCTGTTCGTCATGGGCCTGGGCATGTCCGGCATGTTCATCCCGGTGCAGACCGCGGCGTTCGCCAACACGTCCCATACGGACATGGGCGCGGCGTCCACGTTGTTGAACACCCAGCAGCAGCTCGGCGGCGCCATCGGCGTGGCCATCCTGTCCACGGTGTTCCTCACGATCGGCCCGGTGATCTTCGGCGCCGGCGGGCCACCGCATCCCAACTTCACCGCATATGAGGTCGCGTTCGGGGTGGGCGCGGCGTTCGCGTTCGTCGGTGCGATCGTCGCTCTTTTCATCCACGACGCAGATGCGGCGTCGACGATCACCCGTTGGCGGGGCACTCCCAACCCCGAACCGGCGGTCGGCGAAGCGACAGAGCCCGATGTGTCGACACCGGTCGGCGGATCGGCGTAGCCGGGCGCAGCGGTCCGCGCGAGGATCACCGAAGCCCGGCATCCACTGCACAAGGAGCGTCCCATGGCCACGATCGGCGTCGACGTCGGCGGAACGAACATCGAAGCCGCCGAGGTACGCGGCGACACGACCCATCATCGCGAGAAGATCCCCACGCCGGTCACCGGACGCGAGGACTTCGTCGATGGGATCGTGAGACTCGTTGCAGGCATCGCCGACGATCACGGCCTGGACCTGACCCGTGTCGGGATCGGCGCACCGGGCACCGTGGACCCGGCGCACGGAGTGTTGCGTTCGGCCCCGAACCTCGACGTCGGCGACGAGCCGGTCGCACTGGCTGCACTGGTGGGTGCCGGACTGGCCGAAGCCGGGTGCGGCGAGATCGAGGTGCGCGTCGACAACGACGTGAACGTGGCGGCCCGGGGCGAATGGACCTGTGGCGCGGGCAAAGGCCACGACAGCCTGCTGGCGGTGTGGTGGGGCACCGGAATCGGAGGTGGCTTGATCATCGACGGTGAGGTCCGCACCGGGGCGTCCGGTTCGGCGGGTGAACTCGGCCACACCACGTATTCGGCTGACGGGAAGATCTGTGGGTGCGGGAGCCCCGGCCATGTCGAGGCCTACGCCGGCCGGGCGGCGATGGAAGCCGAAGCCCGTCGCCGTCACGCCGCTGGAGAGGCCACGACACTCGTGGATCTGGCCGGCGACGGGCGCATGAAATCCAAGTACTGGGCCGAATCCCTCGAAGCCGGCGACATCACCGCCACGTCACTTCTGGACACCGCCGCGCACGCGATCGGCGTCGCGATCGCCTCGGCGGTCACCTTGTTGGACGTCGAACTGGTCGTGCTGGGCGGCGGACTCGGGTCACGACTCGGCGCACCCTGGGCAAAACGCATTCAGGACGTCGCCCGCGACCGGGTCTTCGGTCACGCCGACATCGAGGTGGTCCCCTCCGCACTGGGCGACGACGCCGGCATCGTCGGTGCCGCGGCGCTGTTCGACTGAGCACGGCTTCGGAGTTCGGCGGTGCTTTCACGACGCAAGGGGTTGCGCCCTTGGCGGCTCGTTCAACTTCCCAGACCGAGTTGCGCTGGTCGAAGTTCGGGGTCGAGTGCTGCGAAGATGGTCACGCCGTCGAGCCTGATCTCTTGGTAGTGCACGTGGTGGTCCCCAAGAGCCTTGCGGAGCGGTGTCTCGTAGTCGACGAGCACCCGGTTGGAGGCGAGATACGCGAATCGGTGGGCTGCGTCCACCTGGTCTCGGGCATACGGGGACTTGGTCTTGCCGATGTTGGTCGGGGCGACATGCAGCCCGGTTGGAGCGAAGTACTCGGCAGGCATTGCGGTCCAGTACTGGGCATACGCCGCGTGGTAACCGTGCTCCAGCAGCCACTTGTCGGCCGCTTCGATCTGCGCGTCCGAGGTGAGGGCGTAGCGTTGCTGGTTGCCTTTCGCCTTGTTGTCCACGATCCCGAGAACCGTGGCCGACACGAGC
>CAZEAV010000005.1:0-11819 GCA_964510215.1 uncultured Iamiaceae bacterium | reverse complement strand
AGCGCGCCGGCCAACACGAAGATCGCTGTCGAGGACACTGCTGGTGCCGAGATCGGACCGACATGTTGGCGACGGGCCCAGCGCGCGACCCAGGTGAACCCCCCGGCCGCGATGATCGACGTCGCCGGGTAGAGCGCGAACAGATACCTGGGCGTCCCCGCGTACCACGAGTAGCTGGACATCCCATACAGCGCGATCGTGGCCGGAAACACCAACAGGATCAGGTCGACCGGCCGACGATGCCCGTTGTCACGGAACGTGATCACGGCCGCGATCCCACGGCGACGGACAACGAACGCGCCGAACAGCGCCGCGACCACCAACACGACCGCCGCGTGCTCCGCTGTGGACGGGAGTAGCGCCTGGTTGCTGCGAAACCGGAGGCCGAGAAACTCAGGGGCGACCGTGCCGAACAAGAGGGTCAGTCGCTCCCCGATGGTGGTGTGGGGTTGGGTGCCCGCCCCGAACGCCCCGGTCAGGCCGCCCCCCGCCAACGTCGAGACCACCATCGGAATGGCGCCGGTCAACGCGGCACCCAGCACCACAATCGTGCGGCGTAGCGATGCGACAAGGGTCGGCAGTAACCAGATACCGCCCGCGACGAGAACCTCGAACCCACTCCATCCGAGCCAGAGAGTCAGTCCGCAGCAGAATCCGAAAGCGGCGACCCACCCCGAGCGGCCGTTGCGCCCCCTCAGCGCGCAAAGCAGTCCCAGTACGCCGAGCAGTTGCACGATGTCGTACGCGCCATAGGAACGTGTGGAAAGCCAAACGTTCCAATACGGCCCGATCGCGTAGATACCTGCCGCCACCAGTCCCACCCGGTGGGAGGTGAAGACCTCACGAGTGAGCACGTAGACCAGCCAGGTCGTGATCGTTGCGATCGCCACCTGGGGGAGTCGAAGCGTGAACGGAGTCTGAGGGAGCGGCAGCGCCCAGTACATGGCCGCCTGCACATACTGCGCCAGCGCACCGTTGTATTGCTGGCCTGCGAAATAGACGAAGTGCTGCCCGTGCAGGATTCGGCGCGCCATGAGACCGGTGACGGCCTCATCGGCGTCGAGGCTTTGTGGCCCCGTGTGCAACAGGACACAGATGCGCACGCCGGCCGCTACCGCGAGCACGAGTACCAGCCCCTGCATCTCGTACCGTCGTCGTCTCGACGCGTCCCGCCGACGGGCCGTGACGTCCCCCCTCACCCCCCCCGAACGCGGTCGCCGCATCATCTAGCGCACCGCGCCGCAGGCCCCTGCACGGACCGGAGGCGACCCGTCGGCGAGGTTCACCCGTGGCAGGTCCGGTTGCATCGCACAACTCTCCCAAGCGCAGAGGCAGGCACCAAACCGGGACGGTTCACCGGGGCAGCCAGAAGCATAGGCAACCTGATCGATCGTTCTGTCGGGTTCGGACAGCGGCGGCGAGCCAGGGCTCTCGGAGCGCGCCACGCATCGCGCATCGCGCGGGCACGCAGAGGGACTCCCAGCAAACATTGAGGAACACGCGAGCCTGGCCCCAGGATTCATCCGCATCATCGCTCCATGACCTCAACGCTCGGATCGACCGCATCGCCGAACGCCGCGCCACCCGGGGTGGCATCGACCGAGGACGTCGTCGTCCCCGACAATTGCCTCGCCCCGCACCGACCTGCACCGGCATCGCACGACACGACAACCCCCCAGATCGAGATCGTCGTGCCGGTCTACAACGAGGCCCACACGCTCGTCGCCTCGGTCCACCGTCTGCAAGCCTACCTTGCCGGGCACTTTCCGTTCACCTGGCAGGTGACGATCGTCGACAATGCCAGCACCGATGGCACCTGGACATTGGCGGCAGATCTGGCCGACCGCCTCGATGGCGTGCGCGCCCGCCGCATCAGGCGCAAAGGGCGGGGTCGGGCGCTGCGTGCCGCATGGTCGGCGAGTTCGGCGTCGGTCGTCGCGTACCTCGACGTGGACCTGTCCACCGATCTCGACGCGCTGCTCCCACTGGTAGCGCCGCTGGTGTCGGGCCACAGCGGCGTGGCGATCGGGACCCGCCTCGCCCCCGGCGCCCACGTCGTACGCGGCGTCAAACGGGAGATGATCTCACGCGGTTACAACCACCTGTTGCACCTGGCGCTGCACACCCGCTTCACCGACGCCCAGTGCGGGTTCAAAGCGCTCCGCCGCGACGTGGCCGCGGCCCTGGTGCCCATGGTCGTCGACGACGGCTGGTTCTTCGACACCGAGCTGCTGGTGCTGGCCGAGCGCAACGGCATCCGCATCAACGAGGTGCCGGTCGACTGGATCGAGGATTCCGATTCGCGGGTCGACATCCTGCGGACCGTGCTCGACGATCTCCGCGGCATCGCCCGCCTCGTGAGAACTCGGACCCACGCCGGCACCCACCACGTCGCGGACCCGGGGGCCCGGCCATGACCGGCACATTCGTCTACGGCCCATCGGCGACCAGCGCGCCGGAGCTGCCGAAAGTCGAGGCGGCCACCACCGAGCCTCCTCCTGCAACATCGGTCGAACCACCACATCCTGACCGGCCGGTGCCGACCTGGGCGCGCCCGGCATTCTTCGCGCTCCTCGGCATGACCGCCGTGCTGTATCTGTGGGGACTGGGAGCATCGGGGTGGGCCAACAGCTTCTACTCCGCGGCGGCCCAGGCCGGCTCGCAGAACTGGAAAGCGCTGTTCTTCGGATCGTCGGACGCCGCGAACTCGATCACGGTCGACAAGCCCCCCATGGCGCTCTGGGTCATGGGGCTCTCGGCCCGGATCTTCGGCGTGAACGCGTGGAGCATCCTGGTGCCCCAGGCCCTCGAGGGCGTCGCAGCGGTGGGACTGCTGTACGGAACGGTGAAACGCTGGTTCGGGCCCGCGGCCGGGCTCATCGCCGGCGTGGTGCTCGCCCTCACGCCGGTCGCCACGCTCATCTTCCGATTCAACAACCCGGACTCATTGTTGATGCTCTTGCTCATCGGCGCGGTCGCGTGCCTGGTGCGGGCGTTGGAAGGAGCCTCGACCTGGTGGCTGGTCGCGTCCTGGGCGCTCGTCGGGTGCGGTTTCGACACCAAGATGCTCCAGGCCTTCATGGTGGCTCCCGCGTTCGCGCTCGTCTATCTGGTGTGCGCCGACACGCCGCTGCGACGACGGATGCTCCAGTCCGCCGCCGGGTTCGTGTCGCTGGTGGTGTCCGCGGGCTGGTACGTGGCGGTCATCGAGTTGTGGCCCAAAACCAGCCGCCCCTACATCGGTGGTTCCCAGCACAACTCGCTGTTGGAGCTCACCTTCGGCTACAACGGATTCGGTCGACTGACCGGAAACGAGACCGGCAGCGCGAACAACGGCGGCATGTGGGGCGCCACCGGGTGGGGACGCATGTTCAACCACGAATTCGGTTCGCAGGCCTCCTGGCTTCTGCCGGCTGCGCTGATCCTGCTGGTCGCCGGTCTGTGGTGGACCCGCCGGGCGCCCCGCACCGACCGGACGCGTGCCGCGCTCATGATCTGGGGCGGCTGGCTGGTGGTGACCGCCGCCGCGTTCAGCTTCGGCCAGGGCATCATCCACCCCTATTACACGGTCGCGTTGGCCCCGGCGATCGGGGCACTCGTGGGGATCGGGTCACTGCTGGCGTGGCGACGACGCGGGACGATATCGGCCAGGATCGTGCTCGCCGGAACGCTCGCGGTCACGGCCTGGTGGGCGCACGAGCTGCTCGGGCGGTCGACCTGGAACGACTGGCTGGCCGCGGCGGTGTTGGTCGCCGGTTGTTTCGTGGCCATGGCCTGGCTCGTCGCCCCGACCCTGCGGGGCAGGGCGGGAACGGCGCTGGCGTCGGGCGCGTTGATCGTGGCGTTGGCCGGACCGGCGGCTTACAGCATCCAGACCGCCTCCACCCCCCACAGCGGCGCGCTCCCCTCGGCCGGCCCGAGCCAGGGCGGTGGTTTCGGTCCCGGCGGCTTCGGCGGCGGACCGCCGGGACGTGGCGCATTCGGCCGGGGCGCCAAAGGTCCGGGCACATTCCGCGGCGCCGGTGGCCCGCCGAAGGGGTTCGGCCCCGGCGGGAACGCGCGACCGGGTCGATTCGGAGGCTTCCCGGGCGGAGGACCGGGACGAGGTGCGACCGGCCGGACGCCGGGCCAGGGATCCGCGGGCGGGCTGCTGTCAGGCAGTACGTCCACGAAAAAGATCACCGCTCTGTTGCGCCAGGACGCATCGTCGTACCGCTGGGCCGCGGCGGCGATCGGGTCGAACTCGGCGTCGGGATTCCAGCTCGCCTCAGGTCGACCGGTCATGCCCATCGGCGGGTTCAACGGTTCGGACCCGAGCCCGACCCTGGCCCAGTTCGAAGCCGATGTCGCCAAAGGCGAGATCCATTGGTTCATCGCGGATGCGAGGGGGCCGGGTTCAGGTGGCCCCGGCGGTTTCGGCGGACCCGGTCGAACCAGCTCGACGGCCCGTCAGATCAGCACCTGGGTGACCGGGCACTTCACCGCTGAGACCGTGGACGGGGTGACGCTGTACGACCTCTCCGGCGGCCCCAGTTGAGCGGCGCCCACCACCGCTTTGTCATCTGATGAGCAGGACGACGGCCTGGGCGAGTGCGTCGGTGTGGGTGAGCGACACCAGCCAGGCGTCGCCGCCCCGCCCGGCCGCGAGACCCGCGGCGCGCCCGCGGGCACGCAGGGTCGGCGCGCCGGTGTCGCCACGCACGATCTCGATGTCGTGCCACCCGATGCCGCCGAGCCCGACCCCCAGCGCTTTCATCGCGGCTTCCTTGGCGGCGAAGCGTGCCCCGTAGCGCCGCGCCGGGGAACGACCTGCGTCGCAGTAGTCGCGCTCGGCCGGAGTGAACAACCGGTCGGCCAGGCCCGGCGCCCGTTCCAGCCCCTTGGCGATGCGGGCGACCTCGACCAGGTCGATGCCGACGCCGACCACCCCGGCGGCCTCACTGATCGCGCCGAGATCCCACGCTTCGGACGTCACGCGGGCGGGCTCAGGACGTCGGCTTCCACTTCGCCGCCATCACCAGCACCGGGTCGGTGAGCAGGCCCACGACCGAGAAGGTGCCGAGCAGATCGTCTCGCATGGTCGGTTCGGTCTCACACACCGCGTCGCGCAGCGCTTCGTAGCGATGGCGGTACCCCTCCAGCACACTGCGCATCACCGACGCATCGAGCCGATCTTCGAAACGCACGTGCAACAAGGTCATCCCGGTGCACTGGTTGCCTTTCAGCTCGGGCACCAGCACCACCGTCCGGCCGTCGGAGCGTCCCACCGCCACCGTCACCTCGCGCTCGAACGCGGCGCGACGTTTGGTGCCCCGCAGGTGCGGGTTCGCCTCGGTGCGCAGCGGCAGGTCCAGCGCGATGCCTCCCCGGTCCACGACGGTGATCGTGGCCTGGCCACTCTCGACCCGACCGTCGATCACGTACCGGGTGTAGCCGGTGACCTCGGCCACCGCCGGGTCCAGGCTCGCTACCGTGCGCAAGGCCCGGTAGGAGAGCCGGTCCCGGGGCGCCCCCGCGTCGATCAGCGCGGCGACCAACGGCACACCCAGCACGCCTTCGTCCGAGCGCGAGATGCCCACGGTCACCGTCTTGGCCTGGTGCTTGATCGCATCGACGGGCCGGGTGAGCTCCTCGACGCCCCGTGCCAGCGCCGCGGTGAGGTCGGCCGCCAGCACGTTCGGGTCGCCCTGGCGACCGAAATCCAACTGGTAGACCTCCAGGGGCAGCACCCCGCTGGCGTAGCGCAACAACGTGGAGATCCGCGAGCCGGTGCTGGCCTCCAGGTGGCCGTCGTAGGAACCGCCACGCAGCCCCTGGGCCCAGATCCGGGCGATCGGTTCGAACGTCTCTTCCATCCGGGCCAGCATCTCGTCGCCGCCGCTCCCGGTCGTCACCAGCGTCTCCAGTGACTCCGACGCCTCTCGCAGCGGATGCGCCAACGCGTCGATCGCCAGCGCGGCCTCGTAGCCGAACAGATGGCCGACCACCGTGGCGAGCACGAACGCGACCTTGGGATGGGTCGGCGGAACCGCGAGCACCTGCAGCGCCGACGCGAACCGCTCTTCGCCCTCGGTGGCGATCACGATCGGGGAGGCCTTGTGGGCGCGGTAGATCGCGACCTCTTTGGCCACGTCGTCGGCATTGGAACCGCTCAGTCCGGTCGCACACACCAGGATCAGAGGTTCGGACGACAGATCGATGTGCTTCTTGTCCTCGATGGCGTCACAGGCGATCGACTTGTAACACAGCTCGGACAACTTCACCCGGATCTCCTGCGCGGCGATCTGGTCGGCCCCGGATCCCACGATGGCCCAGTACCGCTTCGACGGCGCGAACTGCTGCGCGGCCGCAGCGATGTCGCCACGTCGGGCGAACACGTCGGCCATGGCGTCGGGCAGGTTCCACAGCGCGGCCAGCACCTCGCTGCGCGCGCGACGCGCCGCCTCGACGGCGCCCGGGCCACCCGTACCGTTGCCGCGCCCGGAAAGCTCGTCGGCCAGCGCATAGGCGAGCAGGAATCCGGCGGCGATCTGGGAATAGAACGCTTTGGTCGACGCGACGCTCATCTCCACGTCACGCCCATCCGAGGTGAACAGCACGCCGTCGGCCTTGTCGCACAGGTCGCTCCCCCGGCGATTGACGATCGCGACCACCGACGCGCCACGCGAGCGCACCAGGTCGACGGTGCGGTTGGTGTCGGTGGTGGTCCCCGACTGGGAGATCGCCACCACGAGCGTGTCGGACATGTCCGCGCGCATCGCGAACCCCGACAGCTCGGTGGCCAACATCGCCTGCACGGACACGTCCACGTCGTCGACGGCTTCGGCGAGGGCCCGGGCGAAGCTCCGCGACGCGACCGCGGCCGTACCCTGACCGATCGTGACGATCCGCCGGATCGAATCGTCGTGCAACGCGGTGCGCAACGCCGGCGGCAGCGTCGCGTCGCCCAGGGTCACCTCCCACCGGTCACCGACGTGGGCGAGCTTGCCGCGCAGGGTCTTACGGAACGACTGCGGTGACTCGCCGATCTCCTTGAGCAGAAAATGGGGAGCGCTGCCCCGGTCGATGTCCCTGGTGGTGATCTCCGCGGACTGGATCTCAGCGGCGTCCACCGGCAGCTCGGTTCCGTCGTAGGACCACCGTCGGATCCCGTCGAGCGTGCCCGCGCCGTCAGCGGACACCTCGATGATCTGACCACGGCTGGCCACCGGATTCGCCGGGTTCGACGGCGAGTCCCCGTCGATGCGGACGTACCGGTGCGCTTCCTCGACCACCCCGTAGGGCTCGCTGGCCACGACGAAGGAGTCGGTGCCCAGGCCCACGTAGAGCGCCTGGCCGCTCCCCCGCAACGCCAGCAGCATCCGGTCCGGCGTCGCTGCGGATCCCATGGCGATCGCCACCGACCCGACGAAGGAGTTCACGGTCGCACGGAACGCCTCGACGGGGTCGGCGCCGGCCGCGAGCTGCTGTGCCGCGACGAGCGGGATCACCTGCGCGTCGGTGGTGATCTCCGGGGCGATCCGAAGGCCACGTTCGGCTTTCAGGTCGGCGAAGTTGTCGATGTCGCCGTTCAGGGCGGCGACCACGTCCGAGTCGGCCGAGCCGTCGGGTTCCTCGGCGTTCAGCGGGTGTGCGTTCGCTTCGGAGATCACCCCGATGCTGGCCCAACGGGTGTGGCCCAGCACCGCGACCTGGGCGTCGTCGCGCAACACCGCGTGCAGCAGATCGTCCTCCCGGATCTCGTTGCGCAGCGCGGTGGTGTTGTCGCCGAGCTCCCCGATCGCCGCGGCCGTCTTGTAGACGAATCCGATCGTGCCGTTCGAACTCCGCCGGATCGCGCCGGAGGTGAAGAGCGGATCGGCTTCGCGACGGGCGAGACGCGGATCGCCGGCGATGGTGCTCAGATCCGCGTCGCGCACCAGGACGTGCACCCCGGCCGAATCGCGACCCCGCACCTCGAGCCGATCCAGGCTCGCGAGCGCCTGGTGTACCGCGAGAAACCCTTCGACGGCAGCCCGGTCCGGGTTCGGCCCGGCGAGGTCCACCACCGATTCGGCCGC
The DNA here is from genome assembly GCA_964510215.1 of uncultured Iamiaceae bacterium. GTDB lineage: Bacteria > Actinomycetota > Acidimicrobiia > Acidimicrobiales > Iamiaceae > JAFDWI01. The sequence goes on along the minus strand of CAZEAV010000005.1, from coordinate 3,759 downwards.
ACCGAGTCGATCGCGTCCCACCGCCCAGATGCCGTCACGGACCCGTACCAACGCCGCGTTGACCGCTTCGACCGCACCGACATCGGGGGCGCTGTCGGGGTCGTCCAGGCCGTGTTCCAGCGCGTCGATCCGCGCCCGCACGTCGTCCATCACCGCGGCGATGCGGCCCGACGCCTCCGGCGCTTCCAGGAGCGCGGTCACCCCGGGCGCGCCGCGCAACAACGTGTCGAGGCTCCCGAGGGCGTCACCGAGCGCGTCGCACCCCGCGGTGAGCGCGCCCGGGTCGTTGGCGTCCGTGGGCAGGGTCCCCACGGCGTGGGACACCGCATCGAGCGCGGCCGATACCTCTTCTGGGCCCGGGACAGGCGTCGTCGAGGATCGACGGACGATCGCGATGATGCCGCACATGAGGTGGATCCTTCCCGTCAGCCGGACCGTGCAAGGCTACCCCTACCGGCCCGATTCCGGACCGATCAGCCGGTGACGCGTTGCACGGCCGTGACCAGGGCATCGGCCACGTCTTCGGCCACGTCTGCTTCGGTGGCCTCCACCATCACCCGGGCCAGTGGCTCGGTGCCCGACAGACGTACGAGCACCCGACCGTCGTCGCCCAGGCGGCGTTGCGCGTCGGCGATGTCGCCGGCCACCCGGTCGAGGAGGTCCCCCACCGGGTGCGCCATGGCCACGTTCCGCAGGATCTGGGGCAATGGCACCACCACCGACGCCAGATCGGACGCCGCCCGACCGGTTCGCAGCACCAGGTCCTCCAGCAGCACCCCGGCAAGCAGGCCGTCACCGGTTGTCGCGAGGTCGGTGAAGATGAGGTGGCCGGACTGCTCGCCGCCCAGGTTCAGTCCTTCACGCTCCAGGGCGGCCAGCACGTGGCGGTCACCCACCGGGCACCGCACCAAGCCGATGCCGCGCGCTGCCAAGGCCCGCTCCAGACCGAGATTGCTCATGACCGTGGCCACGAGCCGATCCCCGTGCAACCCGCCACGGTCGGCAAGATCGAGCGCGAACATCGCCAGGAGGGCGTCGCCGTCGATGATCCCACCCTGCTCGTCCACCGCGACCAGCCGGTCGGCGTCGCCGTCCAGGGCCAGGCCCAATTGCGCCCGACGTGCCGTCACCGCCTGTTGCAGGCCTTCGGGGTGGGTCGAGCCGCACCCGGCGTTGATGTTCGTGCCGTCGGGGGACGCGTTGACGACCGTGACGGTGGCGCCGAGACGCCCCAACACGTCGGCCACCACCCGATGGGCCGCGCCATTCGCCGCGTCGACGACGACCGTGCACCCGTCCAGGCTCCGGCCCTCCAGCACGTCACCCGCGAGATGGTCCACATAGCGGGCACGGCCATCGGCGTCGCGTCGCACCGACCCGACCTCGGCGCCGACCACCGGGGCAGCGTCCGTTTGGCGAGCCGGGCGGGCGAGCAGCTCCTCGAGGTGGGACTCGATCGATTCCTGCGTCGCGTCGGTCAGCTTGCGCCCGCCGGCGGCGAAGAACTTCACCCCGTTGTCGCCGAAGGGGTTGTGCGACGCCGAGATCACCGCGCCGGGCGCTTCGTGGCACTGCGCCCAGTACGCGACCGCCGGTGTGGGCAGCACGCCCAGGTCGACCACATCGGCACCTTCGGCGGCCAGGCCGGCCGCGAGTGCGGCCGCCAACATGGCTCCCGAGCGGCGGGTATCGCGCCCCACCGCACACGACCGGGCGTCGAAGGCCCGCGCGGCAGCCCGTCCGAGCGCGGTGACGAATTCGGGGGACAACGCGTCGTTCGCGAGCCCGCGTACCCCGTCGGTGCCGAAACGCAGGGTCATCGGCTCGTCGACTCGTGCGCCGCCGACCGCAGGAGGGTCGGAAGGTTCAGCGCTTGGAGTACTGCGGCGCTTTCCGGGCCTTCTTCAGGCCGTACTTCTTGGATTCCTTCTTGCGGGCATCCCGCGTGAGGAACCCGGCGCTCTTCAAGGTCGGACGCAACTCGGCGTCGAGCTCGACCAGCGCGCGGGCGATGCCGAGCCGGAGCGCGCCGGCCTGACCGGTCGGACCACCGCCGGTGATGGTGGCTTCGATGTCGTAGCTCTCGGTGAGTTCGGTCAACCGCAGCGGTTCGGTGAGGATCATCCGGTGGGTCTCGGACGGGAAGAAGTCGCTGACACCCCGCCCGTTCACCGTGATCGCACCGCCACCGGTACGGAAACGGACCCGCGCGATCGCGCGCTTGCGACGTCCGGTGGTCTGCACGAGCGGCTGAGGCACGGGATACTCCTAGCGTCCCCCGACGCGACGACGCGCCCGGGGGTCGAGTTCGAGAGGTTTGGGCTGTTGGGCGGCATGGGGATGTGTGGGTCCCGCGTAGACCTTAAGTTTGGAGAGCTGCGCGCGCCCGAGACGGGTCTTTGGAAGCATCCCCCGCACCGTTGCACGAACCGCTTCGGCCGGCTTGCGCTGCATCAGGTCCGCGTAGGTCCTCGAGCGGATACCGCCCGGGTAACCGGTGTGGCGGTAGACGTGCTTGGCATCGGCTTTGTCAGCGGTCAACACGACCTTGTCGGCGTTCACGATCACGACGTGGTCCCCGGTGTCGATGTGCGGGGCGAACGTGGGCTTGTGCTTGCCCCGCAGGACCCGGGCCACCTCGGTCGCCAGACGCCCGAGCACGACGCCTTCGGCGTCGACGATGTACCAGGATCGTTCGATCTGGGAAGCCTTCGGGCTGTAGGTGGGCACGCTCGGTGGGTCCTCGTGGTGACGAATGAACAGACGCCCTGGGCTCGGCAGCGACCCGACGGGCGACGCGCGAGGCTACGGTCCGCGCGCGTTGGCGTGCAAATGCCGCCGCTGCTCCCAATTCGGTGACACGACCCTTCCATCGTGTTACGGTCGGGCGGGTCGAGGGCACTCCGGCCCGTTCCGGTCGGCCGAGATGCGAAATCGTACAAGGGGGTCCGGCATACGATGTCGATTCGTTCCATCCGAGGCGTGTCCAGAGGGGCCGGCGTCGCGGCCGCGGTCGCGCTGTGTTTCGCGGTCGCCTCGTCCGTTGCACCGCTCGCATCTGCCGCACCGGCCGCGCGCACCTCGGGCGCCGCGGCAGCCACCGACCCACCGGCGCTGGTCCCCCAACCGTCTTGGACGCCGCTGACCGAACAGCTCTATCAATCCATCCTGGGCCGATCAGCGGATGAGAGCGGCCTGAACTACTGGGGCACTCTGTTGGATTCGGCGGCCGCCACCGCCGGGTCACCCCGTTCCGAGGCCCGCCATGTGGCCACGAGACTCACCCTTTCCACCGAAGCCGTCCACTCCCTGGTCGACACCGCGTACGCCTCGCTGTTCGGGCGCTCGCCGGACCCCGCTGGCAAGGCGTTCTGGACCTCCTGGGTGCAGCACCACGGCAGCGTCGAGGGGCTGTGGGCCATGCTGGCAGGCTCGGCCGAGTTCGCCGGCAAATCCACCTCCTCACAGGTGGACTACGCGTATGAGCTCGTGCTCCAACGGGACCCGGACACCGCGGGAGCCAGTTTCTGGTCCGGGTGGCTCGCCACCCACTCGGCGGCCGCGCTGCTGCGCGCGCTCACCCACAGCGCCGAGTACGCGCAGCACACGGTCTCCTCGGCCTACCGCCGCGTGCTCCAACGGACGCCGGACGCGGCCGGGCTCGCCCACTGGTCGGCTCTCGTGCGTTCCGGGGCAATCGGCGCCCTGGCACTGACGGACCAGCTCGCCGGCAGTCCCGAATCGATCGACTACGGATGC
>CAZEAV010000004.1:16938-21659 GCA_964510215.1 uncultured Iamiaceae bacterium | reverse complement strand
CCGGGCGCCCGGCTTGGCTGTCGGAGATCGAGTACGAGCAGGAGACCTACCAGCATCCGCACCGTATCGCCTGGGCCAGCGGAGCTGCGCTGATGATCCGCGGCGACCTCGCCGAGCGCTTGGGAGAGTGGGACGAGCAATTCTTCCTCTACTCCGAAGAGACCGACTACTTCCACCGTGCCCGCGAGGTCGGCGAGGCGATCTGGTTCGAGCCGCATGCCACCATGACCCATATCGGCGGAGGGTCCGGCACCTCGCCTGAGCTGAACGCTTTGATGGCCGTCAACCGCATCCGCTACATCCGCAAGTACCATCCGGACTCCTACGCCCGGTGGTTCACCGGCGCAGTGCTGCTCTCCGAGTCGCTGCGGTGCTGGCGGCACGATCGCCGAGGCGTCCTGCACACCGTGCTCGACGAGAACGCGTGGCAGCGCCTTCCCGGACCGACCGCCTCGGACCGACTGGCGCAAGTGCTCGACGATTTCCCCAGCGGCGCGATCATCATCCCCGCCCACAACGAGGCCGCCGTCATCGCGCGCACTCTGCATGCGTTGGAACCGGTGACGGCCACCGGCCGCGTCGAGGTCATCGTCGCCTGCAACGGCTGCACCGACCGGACCGCGGAGATCGCCGGGCGCTTCCAAAGCGTACGCGTCATCACGGTGGACCAAGCATCCAAGCCCGCAGCCCTGAACGCCGGGGACGCGGTTGCAACGCGCTGGCCGCGGATCTACCTCGACGCTGACATCGAGACCAACCCCGTGGCTCTCCGCATGACGCTGAACCGCCTTGCTAGCGGGCGAGTCCTGGCCGCGCGCCCCGCCTTCCGGTACGACGACCGAGGGGCTTCTCCAATCGTGAAATCCTTCTACCGGGCACGCCGTCGGATTCCTTCCACGAGCCAGTCCCTCTGGGGTGCTGGTATCTACGGTCTATCACGTCAAGGGCATCGCCGCGTCAGCGAGTTCTCGACGTCTCTTGCAGACGATCTCTATGTGGATCTGCAATTCAGCAGGCAGGAAATGGCCATCGTCCACTCTCCTGCGGTCTCGGTGCGAACTCCTCGGACCATCAAAGCCTTGGTGCGCATCTTGCGTCGCAACTACCGCGGCAAGGGCCGTCTTCGGCCGACGGCTGACCGTCTCACTACAGGCGCACGTACAACGCCCACAACAAGACGGACAACACGGGAACTGATCGCCTCCGTACGCGGCCCGCTGAGCGTGATCGACGCGTTGATCTACGCGTCCATGGTTGTCGCGGCGCGGCTGCCTCACGCAGAGGCTCGTTGGGAGCGCGACGACACCAGCCGGCAGGAGCTCGACCCGCCACTCTAAGGAGCCGCCATCCATCCATGCATGCATTGAATGCCTTGCCATCAGCGAGTCGACTGCTCGAGGACTAGGTTGACGCAAGCAGCGACAAAGAATTCAACTCAGAGGCCATCCTGATCACAAACACGGTGCCGTTCCCTGATTTCTGAGTGGACTTCCTTCCTCGGTGTAGTCAGGCGGTCGCCAAACAGGTATGAGCACAAGACATCGACGACGCCCGCGATCTCGATCAACGACTCTAAAACCAACCGGTCCTTCTGCTCCATTCCCAAGGACAGGTCGGCTCCTCCCGATGTGATAAGTGAGCCCTTCGAGGCTTGGCCGAGTTGGCCGAGGCCAGGATCCGACTCTCGCTGGAACGCCGCTCGTGTCACTCTCGTTCTCGCCATCCCTTTCCGGGCCACGAGATGCGGCTCCCGTTCGTTGCACTGCTCACGCGCGGCCGCCGGGCGGAATGACGGTGCACTCTCGATCTTGACTCCGCTGTCTTCGCAGCCCTACACAAGCAACTGCGAGTCCGGTCCGGCACGTCGACGTTCTCTCGCCCATCCCGACTCAGATTTTCCGCGCGATCCATATACACCCTGGGCCATCCAGCGGTAGAGTGACGACGGCCGTCAACAAGACTGAAGCACAAACGGCAATTTGATAGCGTCGGGGGACAGCAATCATGGGAGACCAAAGCTACGACAGGATCGGTGCGCACACCACACGCGAAGGGACCGACGCCAGACGGTGGGCCTTCAGCCGACGTAGGCTTCTCGCCACGTCTGGCTTTGTGGCGGCAGCGGGCGCGACGCGGCAGGTCTTCCTGCCGGACCGGGCCTTCGCGACCAGCGCAAGTCAATCGATCAAAGATGAAAACGCGTTGCCGGGCTCCTCTCCTGACGAGTGGGAGTCATGGAACAGCGAAAGCATCCAAGGCTATACGACTCAATTCAGCTATCTGCCTGGCGACACCGTCCAATTCAACGTCAAGACGGACTCGGCGAGCTGGCGTATCAGGATCTACCGCATAGGTTGGTATGGAGGCGATGGTGCGCGCAGACTCGCCGATGTTGTACCATCGGTGCCGTTACCCCAACAACAACCGGCTGACCCGCTGACGGATCCGGCGACCCTTCTCAAGGACTACGGGAACTGGGAAGTATCTGCAACGTGGACGATCCCAGGCAACGCAGTCTCGGGCGTCTACTACGCGTTATTGGAGCGTCTGGACAACTCCGACAGCAACCAGATCATCTTCGTCGTGAAGCGTAATGGGCCTTCGGACATCCTGGTCCAGACCTCTGAGATGACGTGGCAGGCCTACAACATGTACGGCGGAAACAGCCTGTATTTCAGCGAGCCGGACGCCGACCAGTCACGCGGCTACAAGGTGAGCTACAACCGGCCCGTCTTCGGTGGCGGCATCGAAAACATGTTCTTGGCGAGCGAGGTCCCTCTCGTTCGATTTCTCGAGCGGAACGGCTATGACGTGTCCTATTGCGGGGGCATCGATGTACACGAGGATGGTAGTCTGCTCCTCAATCACAAGGTGTTCATCTCCTCCGGTCACGACGAGTATGTCTCTGCCGACGAGCGCACCCATGTCACCTCCGCGCGAGATGCCGGCGTCCACCTCATCTTCATGTCAGGGAACGAGTACTTCTGGAGAGTTCGGTTCGAGCCGTCCATCGATGGAAACAACACCCCGAACCGCACTATGGTCTGTTACAAGGGGACCTTGGCCGATGCCAAGATCGACCCGACCTCGCAGTGGACGGGAACGTGGGCAGATCCCCGCTTTACCCCACCGGCCATCGGAGGTGGGCAGCCACAAAATCAGCTCACCGGTCAGTTCTTTCGAGTCATTCTGCCCGTTGACCAGTTCGACGACACCATGACAGTCCCCCACGACTATGCGTCGCTTCGATTCTGGCGCGGAACCGCCGTGGCTGAGCTGAGTCCAGGGAAGATACACAACTTGGCCCCGAGTTGCCTCGGGTACGAGTTCGATTGTGACGAGGACAACGGCTTCAGGCCGCCGGGATCCATCAGGCTCTCCTCCACGACCGTCACCGTTCCACAGCTCCTCCGCGACTACGGCAAGACATATTCTGCAGGCACCGCGACTCACAATATGACCGTGTATCGAGCCGCCAGCGGCTGCCTGGTCTGGGGCACCGGGACCGTGCAATGGTCTTACGGCCTCGATGACTACCACCAAGCAGACCAAGGCACAGCGATCGATCCGGCCATGCAGCAGGCCACAGTTAACATGCTGGCTGACATGGGGGTCCAGCCGTCCACACTCATGCCTGGCCTGACGGCAGCACATGCCTCCATGGACACAACCCCGCCCACCGTCACCATCACGAGCCCGGTGGACGGGGCTACGTTCCCACTCGGCACCGCGGTCACCATCACCGGAACCGCCGCCGACGTCGGGGGGGTCGTCGCGGGCAGCGAGTGCTCGATCGACGACGGTAAGACCTGGCATCCGCTGACGGGAACTTCAACGTGGAGCGATGTCGTCACCCTCTTGGCACGGGGCGCCAACCAGGTGCAGGTCAGGGCGGTGGATGACAGCTGCAACATCGGCGATCCGGCCTCGATCACGCTCAACGTCGGACCCCGCCAACTGCCTTGCTCGATCTGGCCCGAGACTTTCCTTCCCACCGTGGCGTCTGCCGATGACACCCACAACATCGAAGCAGGCGTCAAGTTCCGCGCATCCGCTTCCGGATTCGTCTCCGGAGTGAAGTTCTACAAGGGCGCCTCCAATACAGGGACTCATGTCGGGCACCTGTGGGCTGCAGACGGCACGCTCCTGGCAACGGCGACGTTCGTCAACGAGACACCCGGCGGTTGGCAGACTGTCGACATCCCCGCTGTCCCCATCCAGAAGAACACGACCTACATCGCATCGGTATACATGCCCAACGGCGGTTACGCAGCAGATGCCGGTTACTTCGCCCAGGCATTCGATCTCGAACCGTTGAGCGCGCTGGCCGATGGAGGCGACGGACCGAACGGTGTCTACCGCTATGGCTCCAGCGGGTTTCCGCAGCAGTCGTTCGGCGCCACAAACTACTGGGTGGATCTCGTCTTCACCACGCACGATGCGAACCCGCCGAGAGTCGTGGATTCTAGCCCCGCCCCGGACGTGAACTCTGTCGCGCTCGAAGGGCCGCTCACCATGACTTTCGGATCCACCATTACCCAGTCCTCGATCGAACTCGAGCTGCGAGCCGCAGGGGGCGACCCCGTCGCCGGCACGACCTCATGGGACGCCGACGCGCTCACTGTCACGTTCGCGCCTGCGGCCGCGCTGGCGCCCCTCACGCCGTACAACTTCACCCTGCTTGCCGTTGACAACTCCGATGGCGTCCCGCTCACTGAACC
>CAZEAV010000004.1:1659-16928 GCA_964510215.1 uncultured Iamiaceae bacterium | reverse complement strand
AGTGGCGTTCAGCACCATCGGCGCCAAGGGCACCTACCCCATCAGCATTTGGGACAGCTCGGCAAAGCCAGGATCGATCGACTCGGAAGACACCAGCCCGGTCGAGCTCGGGATGCGATTCACCAGCGACTCCGACGGCACCATCATCGCACTACGGTTCTACGAGGCCGCCGGCTCACCGGGCATCCACGTTGGGCACCTCTGGGACGCTGCCGGCAAGCTTCTCGCCACCATCGCGTTCGGCACGGCGACTCGCTCCGGATGGCAACAGGCCTCCTTGACGGACCCGGTCCAGATCGCCGCCGGCTCGATCTACACGGTGTCCTACCACTGCCCCAACGGGGTCTATGGTGCGACAGCAGGAGCTTTCCTCACCGATGGCTTCGACCGCGGGCCTCTGCATGCTCTCCCGAACGGCAGCGGCGGCAACGGCGTCTATCAATACGGCACCAGCAGCTTCCCTGCGACCACGTCAGGTGGAGCAAACTACTTCGCCGACATCTTGTTCCAGCCTGCGCCGGACACCAAACCGCCAACTGTGACCAGTGTGTCTCCGGCAAGGGACTTGATCCAGGTCGATACATCGGTCCACCCCACAGCGACCTTCAGCGAGCCGGTGAAAGCGGACTCGCTGACCTTCCAGCTGCAGGCGATGGATGGTTCATCCGTCGCCGGCAGCGCGGACTACGACGCCGAACACCTGATGGCAACGTTCACCCCCGAGAGCACTCTTCAAAAGGGTGCGAATTACATCGCCACCGTGACCGCCAAAGATACGTCGGGCAACGCAATGGCCGCCCCAGCCTCCTGGTCTTTCACCACAGTTGGAGTCGCTGGGTCAACACCACTCACGGTATGGAACACGGCGGACGTCCCAGCTGTCGCGTCGGAGGATGATGGCAACGCGGTCGAGATGGGAGCCTGGTTCGTCACCAGCAAGGACGGAGCGATCAGCGGGGTACGTTTCTACAAGGGCGAAAAGAACACCGGCGCGCACGAGGGACACCTTTGGTCGGAGTCCGGCACACTCTTGGGCAGCGCGGCTTTCTCCCAGGAGAGCGCGACGGGCTGGCAGCAAGCTATGTTCGAGGCTCCGGTGCCGGTGACGGCGAATACCCCGTTCGTGGTCTCGTACCACGCAGCTCACGGCGGGTACGCCGCCACGCCGGCCGGACTGGGAGCCGACGTCGTCAATGGCCCTCTCACCGCATGCGCGTCAACCTATTCTCGCCCCAACGGCGTCTACCGTTACGGGGCCACCGCCTTCCCGAGCAACAGCTACAACTCGGCGAATTACTGGGTCGACGCGATCTTCGTCGACACTCACGGCCCCAGCGTCATCGAGACGACCCCAGCAAGCGGCAACCCCGGCGTCGACCCCCGGCCATCGATCACTGCGGTGTTCGACGAAGCTGTACAAGCCAAATCCATCCAGCTGAAGCTACGGGATGCGGGTGGTGGACTTGTGGCCGGAAGCGTCTCCTATGCTGCAGCCACCTGCCGCGCAACCTTCACACCAACCATCTCCCTGACGCCGGGCACGGCTTATACTGCCTCGATCGAAGCCGCCTTGGACATGGACAACAATCCGTTGATGACGGTGGCCAGCTGGAGCTTCACCGTCGAGGCGGCCAACTCTCAGACGATATGGCCCATCACCGCATCACCGAAGACCTTGCTGGACGTGGATCCGAGCGCTGTCGAGTTGGGCGTCAAGTTCAATAGCGCAGTCGCCGGCCAGGTCGTCGGCGTGCGGTTCTACAAGGGCGGCCCGACCGCACAGGGACCGCACATCATCAGTCTATGGTCCTCGACCGGGACACGGCTTGCGACAGCGACGGCCACCGCTGAATCTGCTCGCGGTTGGCAGACTGCGCTGTTCGCTCAGCCGGTAGCGATCAGCCCCAAGTTGATTTACGTCGCGTCCTACTTCGCCCCCCATGGGCGAGCCTCTTACGACACATCGTATTTCACATCCGGACCCACAACTCGCGGCGATCTCACTGCGGTCCAACACGGCGCCGGCGACGGGCCCAACGGCGTGTACGCGGCAGTCACGTCGAGTTCGTTCCCCACTCAAGACTCAAGAGGAACCAACTATTGGGTAGACGTCCTGTTCATCGCCAGTTGATCAGTATGACGCGCACAGATGGAGTTGTCCACATGATGACAGCAGATCCAGGACAGGCGACGGAGCGGGTGGCCGTCGTCGTCAACGGTCCGTGCGGGTGGCTTCCACCGCGCATCCTCGCTTCGTGGCTGGATGACGAACGAGCCATTGAGCGACTTCGTTGGATGGGTGAGGTCACCGGGCTGGATCTGATCCACCTCGGCACAGTGGCCGATCAGGCACAACTCGCCGACCCCGGCACCCACCAGCCCCTGGCCGCAGCGCTGGCCATCCTTGCCGGCCAAGAGTTGCTGGCGAGTGCGGATTTCCCCAAGATCATCATCGCGGGGCACGGGGTCGGCGAGATCCCTGCCGCGGTGTTGGCAGGGGTGCTGACCGAGGAGGACGGGCTGCGGCTCTCGGTTCGTCTCGGGCGGGCACAAGCGAGGGTCGCGGCCGGACGACCCGAGACCGGCATGGTCGCTCTGTTGGGAGGTTATCCTCCTGATATCGAGCAGCGGGCGAGGGACTTGGGCCTGTCGGTATCCGCCTACAACGGAGCCGGAAACATTGTGCTTGCCGGCGAGAGGCCAAAGCTGCACGATCTGGTCAGGCATCCACCTGCACACGCCCGTGCCGAGCCGCTCCCGGCGCGCTGCGCGTCCTACTGCACCTCGATGAGCCAGGTGGCAGCAGAACTGGAATCTGCTCTGGCCGAGCAATCCTTCAGAGAGCCTCGCTGCTCCCTGCTCTCCGGCTATCAAGGACGACTCACGAGCGACGGCCCCGCTTACTTGCGCTGGACCACGTGCCAGTTGACTGGCCCCGTGCACTGGGACCAGGTCCTGAATGGGCTGGACGAGGCCGGCGTCAGCACAGTGCTGGAGCTTCCCCCCGCGGGGGTCTTGACCGGCTACGCTGTACGAGCCCTCCCAGGCTTGCGGGCGACCCCCATCCGGACGGCACCCGCCCTCCTCCATGCCCGGATCCTCCTGGCCGCAGCACGCTGACCCGGGCAGCAAGTCAAAGACCCGAGCCGGGAATTGCGCTGAGGAGCTCACGTGCCCGCGCCTCCCACGTGTGCAGACGCGCGAACGCCACTCGTCTGTCTTCAGCCTCTTGCCTCGGCCCGATTGCCAGTTCTTCCCTTACCTGAGCGACAAACTCCTCGTGGTCGCGTCCGACACGGATGTGGTTGCAGTCGAGCCACCGATTGGCGGGAAGGTCGGTACTCACCACGGGTAGCCCAGATGCCAGATACTCGAGAGTCTTGAGCGGAAAGCTGGCATCGTTGAAGGTCGTCCTGCGGTACGGTGTGAGCCCGACCCCCGCTGACGCCAGTTGTCGCGACACGTCGGCCTCTGTCACCTCCCCCATCCATGTCACCCCCGATCGGGTCAGGAAGCTACGCCATTTCGCCGCCAAATTGCTTTCTCGCACTCGCAGCGGTCCTACAATCTCAAGTGGTATCCCGGACGCCCGAACAGCCTCAAGAAGGTCCAGGTCCAGGCGTTCATTGAGTTGCCCCACTACGATCGCCACAGGTCTGCGTGCCGATGGGCTCGACGACAACGCTTCAGTGACGCTGCACCCGTTGGGGAGCGTCCCGACCGTTCGCCTCCCCACGTCGATGAGGTGCTCGGTGAGCACGGGGGACACCGACATGACGGTGTCGGCCGTTCGCAGGTTGGTCCGCAGCATGCGACGGACGGCACGCCGAGATATCCCCATCAACTCGGCACCGGCGCTCCAATCGTCGGTGACGTAGAGGACTCGATGTCCGCCTACGGTCCTCAGGAAGGTGGCGAGCGGAGAGGCCACCACGGTCCCGACCGGGTGGATGCTTCTCTCAACCAGAAACCGCTCCACGAGACGCCGCTGTAGGTGTCCGGCCAATACGCGCGACGGGAGCCTCGTTGCTCCCGGCGGGGCCTCGGTGACGAGGCGCGTCACCCGGGGGGCCACTACGCCGACGCGGGGTGGTCCGTCCAGCCCGATCCGCCATCCGGTTGCTCTACCGAACACTGGCCGGGGAGGGTCGACCCAGAGGATGTGTAGGTGCTCCGACAATGCCTGCACAAGGCGGTGATCGGTGCCGCGCGTTGCCGTCCAACTGCTGCCGGCAAGGTGGACGAGCCATTGTTCGGTCATCGAGCAGGCGCCATTCCGCTCGGGCCCGCCACGGCAACAGGAGTCGCGTTGAAGTCCTCGGACGCGAGGTCACCTCGCAGGCGGCTGATAGCGCGGCGCAGTGCGTAGCTCGCGAACCGACACGCGCTAGCTGCATCCGTGCATGCCGAAGCCGCAAGTCCACCAGCACCCAGCCGGGTTTGCCGGTATACCTCACAGTGCGCCTGAGCTGCCGACGCCAATGAGAACCTGTCCACGACCAGCTGCCGTCCGAACAGGCCCAGCCGATCCCTCAGCGAACGGTCCTCTGTGAGCCTAGCGAGCGTACTCTCCAGCACTGACTCGCCCTGCCGTTGGCCAGATCCCACACCGAACCATCCCGTCCACAAGAACTGTTCGACGCTCTCCGGCGTCAACAGGCACCAAAAGCCCTGCTCACCTTGTACGACAGCCGGCTTGCCAAAAGCCATCCCACGAAGGACGGAGCTGCCCATGCCCAGACAAATATCAGCCGTAGCATAGGCGGGACGCGGATCCCGCAGCGCCCCCGTCGTCACCACGACTCTTCGCCCCGCCGCGCCGTTGGCGTCGCGAGCTGCTTCTCGCACCACGTTGCCTGCAGGCCCGTCACCGACGATGACCAATTGCATATGCAGCCGTCCAGCCATCCTGCCCACAGTGGCAATGGCACTCAGAATGCCCTCGAGCTTCATCTCATGGGCCAATCGTGAGACGACCACGATCTTGGTGGCGTTCTCGTCGATCTGCCATCGTCGCCGAAACGCCACCACCCCTAGGTCATCGCGAGAACAGTCGTTCCCGGCCACATCCACCGGCGGCTCGGCGCCGACGACGTCTTCGCGACCTGCAGACCTCTCTGCTGCTGCGATCTGTCGGGTACCGACCAGCAGCGGGACGGTCGACGGGATGAACGGTGCCACCGACATGGACATCACCGTGCCGATCGTTTGCGCCCTCCGGTTCATTCGCGCAGCCAAGTAGCACTCGAGTACGGGCGGCCATTCAGACCCATGGATAATCTGAATGCCGCTAACACGCCCCGTACGCGCCACCGCCCGGACAACGCTCGGCGTGGGGCGGCGGTGCAGCGGCGGCGATTCGACGAAGGGCAGCCCCAACCGGTCCACCATCTGCCGCAATGGCCCCGTCTGCCCGAACACCACCACCTCATGGCCGAGATCACGGACGGCTCCGGCACACTCGATCGCATTGATCTGGCTCCCACCGAGGCCCAGATCGTGAGGATAGACAAGGATTCTCATACCATCTCCTCAACCCATAGGCCCCGCGCCAACTGACGCAACTGGGACAATCGATCTCGGCGCAAGTACGCCAACAACATCACACCGGCCAATGACACAGCACCTGCACCGGCCAGCGCGCCGAAGTTTGACCCGACCGTATGCACGATCACCGCTGACGATGCCGCGACGAGCAGCGCGACTCCCGATGGAAGCACACACGGACGCAATAGCGCACCACACCGGATGCCCAGCAGCCGCAACTGCCAGCCGTACAGGGGGAGGGCTACGAGCACCATTACCCCGGCCTGCGCACCTGCGATGCCGGCGATGCCGCCCAAATGAGCGCCGAAGAACAGTGCCGGGATGAGGACAATCATGGTGCACACTTGAATGATGAGCACCGACGACGTGCGACGGCGAACAACCAGAAAGTCGTAACACACCTCCGCGAAAACCTTGGCCAGTGCGGCGATGATCAGCCATGAGAGCGCAGCGGCGGCCGGACGCCACGCCCGCCCGTAGACGAATGTCACCAGCGGCCCCGCCGACGCGGCGAGCCCGATGAAGGCCGGCATCGCCACCGTTGCCAGGGCACCCACGATGGCACCCAGCAAGCGTTCACCGGCTGCTGCGTCCTCTTGGACACGTGCAAAGGCTGCCGGTCCCACACGTCGAAGCGGCTGGGACAACAACGCCATCGGCCACGTCGACAGATTGAAGGCCAGCAGATAGAAGCCGAGAGCAGTCGTACCGAGTCTCGCCCCAGCGATCACTTGGTCCGCATAGCCCGCCCCGAAGACGATGATGCTCGTGCCCGCCAACGGGAGCCCGAAGCGCAGGAGTGGCCGCACATGCCGACGATCCCAACCGAGCCTGAGTGGTGCCGGGGACATCCGGATGAACAGCGCCGCTGAGACAGCGCTGCCAGCTATCCGGCCGATGGCCAGGGCCATGGCGCCGAGCCCACCCAACGCGAGAACGATCGACGCTATGGCCCCGACCCAAGTGTTGACCTGATCGGCCAGCATTCTGCTCCGCTCGCGGAACTCACGCTGAAGAAGGGCTGCGGGCGTGGCTACCACTCCATTGATCACCACGCTGAGCAACATCAGCCTGACGACGGGCGTCGCCTCCGGATCACCCATCATCGTAGTGAACGCCGGTGCTGCGAACACCCCGGCCAAGCAGAAGAGAATGCTCGCTGCCGTGGAGATCGTCGCTACGGTGGGAGTGATGACTCGGGGGTCTCCCGGCCAGCGCACGATGGCCAGGCTGACGCCGAGCTCATTGAAGCTCAAGACGGCTATGAGTGCCACCTGAGCGACGGCATAGGTGCCGAAGGCCTCCGGGCCGAGCACCCGCGCCAGCACGATCCCGATGCCCATGGTCCCGAGCCGAGCAATGACTGCATTTGCAACCCCCCAGCCGAGAGCACCCGCTGCACCAGGCCTGGGCGCCGGACCGGTCACGTCTCGCCCGCCCCGCCCCCTCGTCATGGCGGGCACCCTTCGCCAGGGTGGCAGGCCGCCACCATCACCTCACGCCCTTCAGCGCTGCCGGCGCTCTGCTGACAGCCCTCCCCCTTTCCACGGGCGCGGTTGCTCGATCCGGCGGCAACGAGTGCCGCTGCAACCGAGAGCGCCACCGCCAAGGCGACAATGCTCAGATCGGCACGACCCGTTCGTACTGGTATGTAGACCACCGAAGGTATCGGTGGTGAAACGCTGGTCGTGATCCGAGCTCTCGGCGGAACCCCCATGTCGCTTTGGGGAAGGTCTGCTGCTTGTTCAATCTCGGCGATCGCCCGTCTGGAGCGCTCCTCGACGCTTGCGGCTGTCGTGCCGACAACCTCCACAAGGATCTCCGGGTCACGAAAGGTGGCACGCCACTGCCCCCCCGAATTCGGCAGATAGATGCGCTCACCATCTCTGATTCCCGTCCCATAGAGCGGTGCACTGACGGTCTCAATGGTTGAACTCGCCTGATGCGCCGCCACCTGACGCTGAATCAGCGCGGCATAAGGAACCATAGCGTCCGACCCGGTCCACAGTGGATTCCCGGAAGTTGCACCCGGAGGCATGAGAACCGTGACACGGAAGTCGGAGTAGTACACCCCCTGTACGCGCTGGGCCATGACGAGAGACGGCACGGCCACGGCGACCGCCACCCCCAGGGCCACATACCATCGCCTCACCAAGGATTGCCACATCGTGGTGCGGTTCGAGCCAGGATCGGCCGGTCTGTGGCCGGGCGCACGCGTCGGGAGTCGTCCTTTCAGACGAGCATATGCTCCGCAGAAGCCGGCCATCATGACCAGCAGGCCCGATGCCTGTTGGAAGCTGAACGAATCGAAGAAGGCCATCAGCACACCGCCGGCGAGGACCGCGGCGCACAGCGAACTCCGGAGGGCGGACATCAGGCTGTCGCTATCACTGGCGCCCCGCCACCGCGCCGTGGCGACAGCGCAGACCAGCAGCCCCAGGTAGGCCGACAGGCCGAGTATCCCCACCTCGACCAACAGATCCAGATACTGATTGTCCAAGATGCGATAAGAGGGCAAGAACGTCCCCAAGCCCCTCCCGACCACGGGGTGAAGCGCGAAGAGGCGCTCCACGATCGCGAACCCGGCGGTACGTGACGCGATACTGCTGTCCTCGGACGCGCCGGCGAACATACCCCGAATTGTCCCCACCATGCCCGGGATCAGGACATAGATGGCAACGCAGCCCGCCACCCCGAGAGCGACTGCCCTACGGCGAGTCGCGGGCCTCCACGACGGCATCAGGACCAGGATGCCGAGAGCGAGGCCGACAAGACTCGACCGCGAGACCGACAGCACAGCTGCGAGGCACAACACGGCCACCGAGACCCAGCGAAGATGTCGGTGCTGCCGCTGGGTGTCGTACATGGCCAAAGAGATGGCCACCGGGACGGCGATCGCCAGCACGGATGAATACTCGAGCGCATGCGTGGCGGTGGCCTGAGCGCGAGCGAAATCGACTCGAGTGCCCAGCTCGTAGTCGTCCCCGGTGGTCAATCCCGGGATCTGGAATGCACCCACTAGTGTGCGCCGAGTGAAGAATTGTGCCAGACCCAGACAGGCGTAGAGCGTGGCGATCAAGACCAGCCGACGAAGCATGACGACAAAGCGACTGACGTTCGGAATTCCGTCGTTGGCCACGAGCAGAACCCCCGCAAAGGACGCCACGCGGAGGAGGCTGCGATCGGCACCGTTCATGTCCAACTGCGGCAACGGGCTCAGCGACGCTTCGATGTAGCTGACGAGAACACAGCCACAAAACGCCAACATGGCAATCCGGACCGGTTGTGCCCCGATGTCTGCTCGGGGGCGATGGACGCGGTCCCACACCCACCACACAAGCATTCCCATGCCGAACAATGAGGCGGGTGAGCCGGCACCGCCGAGCGGTCCGAAGCCGAGGTTCGAGGGGATCCCCAACAACATCGCTAAGTACACCGTCAAGACTGTGACGCCATCCGGCTTGGACGGCAGTCTGGCCGGCATGCTCAAGACGGCGTGGCGAGGAACTGGCTTCATGCTTCGACTCAGCCCCCCACGCGCGTGACGCCAACCGTCTGCTCGCCGCTCTCGGCGCGCCTCGCTTCGCCCGCCGCTGCCGCCTGGCGGGAGGGCCTCACAGGCGAGGCTTCCTCAGGGCGACGCGACCTGCTGGGCGCGCCCGCTGCGAACTCACGGACTCGGCGTTCCCACCGCGCAAGGATGAGTCGATCGAGCCATCCGACCAGGAGAACGGATCCGACAACGCCCCCGCCGCAGACGACGATCAAAGCGCGAAGCTGTCGCTTGTGGCTGATCTCTGCCTCATGGTCAGTGGCCAACACCATGGTCGTGATACGCGAGCTCTTCGACACACCCAACTCCTGCTGCAAGGCCAACAAATTGGGAGGCAGCGACTGGATAACGACGTTGAGGAGCTGGAGGACAGTCTTCGTATCGTCACCAGTGGCCGTGACCCGCATGATCGGGCCCGTAGTGGTGACATCCTTCGCCACCGCGAAGGTTCCGTTGCCGGCCACGTAGGGGGCTTCGATGGGCTTGGCGATCTCAGGTGAGTTCATCTTGACCTGGAGAACCCCTAGTGCCTGGTCCAGGCCGCCCAAGTAGAGATAGGGATTGTCTCCGACGGCGATGACAGCATCCGGGGGGAGCAGCACGACACTCGCGCTGGCCTGATACTCCGGCGACACCGCGCCTACGGTGAGGTATCCGCCTCCGGCAGTCAACACCAGCGCCGCCAAGAGCAGATACCAGCGCCGCAGGCAACTGTGCAGCACGTCACGTAGATACACCGATGGTCCTCCTCTTACTCCATCGCCTCGGTAACACGCTTGTCCGGCTCCTCCTTGTGTTCAGCAGGCACAGACGCCCTCCGCCCGAGGACACCGAGCTGTTTGGCCTTGTCCAGCCCCTCTCGGCCCGCGACGGCAAGAACCCCGCGCTTGACTGCTTGGCGGGCCATCTCCCGGGCGGCGCGTCGTGGGACATGCCACAGACGTTCGGTCACGAACTCGCTGTTCCGCGGTGAATGCGCGTCGGCGAGAAGATCACCGAACGCATTCTCGTACGGTCGTGGACTCACCAACCGGCCTCGCACCCGGTTACTGACGTTGCCGTGATGAACCACCTGGAGCCAGCCGGGCGGACCGGGAGCGAGGCTCACCGGCATATGTTCTCCCAGCGCATTGTGCCAGTCGGCCCAGCACGTCATCGGCTCCTCCCACCCCTCCGCCACCGAGCAAAAGGCATTGCTGGCGTCTCGGCGTAGGTAGACGTGATCGCGAAATCTGATCAATCCCCACGGCACGTACAGGGCCACCCGTCCGCTCGCCGGCGCTCTGCGACGAATCCGCTCGACGAAGTCACTTGCCAATGCGTCATCATTGTCCAGGTTGGTGGTGACGAGTCGATCCGGCTCACCGTGGATCACGTCACGAACGTCGGACACGAGCTCACGCGTCGAGACCGACTCGCGATACTTCGCAGTAAATACGCCTCCTCGGCTTAACTCGGCCGCCCGTCGCTGCAGCCAACGTGGGCTGTGCGTGTCGAAGTAGATGATCCACTGGAAGTCCTGTTCGCTCTGCGCCAGCACAGAGGGCAGGCAATATCGTTCGAACAAGCCTTGTCGCTCCCGCAACCAGCCCTCGCGTGCGCGCACAAGGCTCTCTGCCCCCGAGCTCGGCAAGTTGAATCTGGTGAGGAGAATGTGTGCAAGACTCATGAAGGCTCACCTACGGCTGTGCGCAGGGTCGTGGTGATGTAGGCCTGCTGCGCCGGCGTGAGGTGCGGATACAGCGGCAGCGACAGCATCTCTCGAGCGGCCTGTTCCGCCACCGGGAAATCGCCAGGATGGAAGCCCAAGTGGCGGAATGCCGCAGTCAGGTGGATGGGGGCCGGATAATGGATGCCGGCGCCGATACCGGCCGCGTGCAATGTCGTCAGCACCCGATCTCGGTCGGGCACGCGCACCACGTAGAGGTGCCAGACGTCCTCGTTGCCAGGCGCCGACTCGGGTAGCCGTACACCAGGGATGCCGGCCAGCAGGTCGGTGTACCGTGCGGCGGCCCGTCGGCGGCGCCGGTTCCAGACGGCCAGTCGGGTGAGCTTGGCGTTGAGCACGACCGCCTGCACGGTATCGAGGCGAGAGTTCATTCCCACCACCTCGTGGTGGTACTTTCGAGCGCTGCCGTGGGCACTGTAGAGACGGACGAGAGCGGCGACGTCGTCGTCGTCGGTCAGCACGGCGCCGGCATCCCCTGCCGCACCCAGATTCTTGCCCGGGTAGAAGCTGGTGCCCGCCGCGACGCCGAAGGAGCCGGCCGCGAGACCGTATCGGCGAGCGCCCTGCGACTGGGCAGCGTCCTCGATGATCGCCACGCCGGCATCGCGAGCGATCGGGGCGAGCCTCTCGACGAAGGCCGTCTGGCCGAACAGGTGCACCGGCACGATCGCCTGCGTCCGACGGGTGACTGCCTCGGCGACCCGCGCGGGATCGATCAGCAGATAGGTCGGGTCCACATCGACGAGGACCGGTGTCGCACCGATTCGGGTCACCGCCTCCGCGGTCGCGATGAATGTGTTCGCCGGCACGATCACCTCACCACCCGGCGTGACCCCGCCCGCGCGCAGCGCCAGCTCCAGCGCGTCGGTGCCGTTCGCGACGCCGATGCAATGGCGTACGCCGATCACTTCGGCGTACGTGCGCTCGAACTCGCCGACCTGAGGTCCGCCCACGAACGCGGTATCCGCGAAGACCTGTTTCAGGCCGACCTGCACATCGGCGTCGACCTCCGCCTGCTGAGCACCCAGATCCACCAGTGGAACCCGCATCAGGGGTTCACCATCCCTTCTCTGTCCGAACGTTCTTGCTTGACCACGTCGCCCATCCGGACGTGGAGGCGATAGCGGGTCAGGTCGACCACGCTGCGGGCCCAGGAGGAGGCGGCGCGTGCCAGCGGAGCTCGCTCGGCCAGGACCTGGGCGTAGATGCCGTTCAGCCGGCGGGTCGCGCGGGCCAGGCTGTAGCGGGGGCGCACCAGCTCGCGGCCGAACCAGCCCATTTCGGTGCGCACGACCGCATCGTCCAAGAGCTCCCGCAGCTCGAGCTCGAGATCGCGGGCGCCGGCGCCGCCCGAGCCGAACCAGCCGTGGTGCAAGAATGTGACGGCGTTCTGCGGCCGCAGCGCGCGCCAGTAACCGGCCTCGCCCTGCACGATCAGCGGCTTGCCGAAGGCGAGCCCCTTGATGGCCGAGCCGCCCATCCCCACGACGATGTCGGCCGCCTCGTACACGTCGGTCGGGTCGGCTCGGAAGCCGAGGGGATGCACGACCGGGCGTCCGTGACGCTCGTTGACCCGCTTGGCCCGCAGGCACACCTGCTCGAGTCCTTCGCCCGTGCCCGCAATGAGCAAACGTACGGGATACTCGCCGGCGAGCCGATCGATCATGGCGATGAGCGCCAGGACGCCCTGCAGCTTCTCCAACTCGGTGGTCAGCATCGACACGGTGGAGACGACGAGGGTGTCGTCCGGGATCTCCCAGCGCGCCCGGGCGGCGGCCACGTCGCGGCTGCGATGCACCGACATGTCGACGACCGGCTCCAGCAAGAAGGCCTGCCGGCCGACGGCACGCTGCTGCCTGGCCAGCGCCGGTGTGCCGACCACGATCGGGAGGTGTCGCGGCAGGAATCTCGGCACCGCCATGGCCATGATCGACATCAGGACGGGCGTGCGGCGCATCACCCCGGCCCCGATGGCGGCCTCCACGCAGGGCTCCCACTCGTACGCATGCACCAGATCGATCCTGCGCTCGCGAACGACTGCCCCGAGGCCGCGGATCCAGGCTGTGTTGATGGACCCGACCGGGTCCGGTGCGGTGACGCGGTCAAGACCGAGGCCGGTCGCGCGCTCGGCGAGTTGACCGTCCGGCGCGTACAGCGTGACCTCGTGGCCCTCGTTGCGCATCGCGGCGGCCAGCTCGATGGCGGTCAGCTGACTGCCGCCCATGCCCATCTGGTGCGGGCAGACCAGCACCCTCATGACGACTCCCCACTCGCGTACAGCACCGGTCGCCCGGTAGCCAGCGGACGTGCGGGCACCCCCGCCCACGTCTCCCGCTGTGGCAGGTCGTGCAGCAGCACCGCCCCCATGCCCAGCGTGGCGTAGTCGCCCACCGTCAGGCCCTGCCGAACACAAGCGCCCATGCCCAGGTAGGCCGCGCGGCCGATGCGTACGCCACCGCCGAGCAGGACACCGGCGGCCAGCGTCGCGTAGTGGGACACCTCGTCGTCGTGCGTGAGCACCACACCGGGCATCGCGACGACATGACTGCCCACGCCGATGCCGCTGGTGAGGACGACGCCTTGCAGCAGGATGCTGCCGTCGCCGACGGCGCAGGTCTCGGGAATTCGGACGCTGCGGTCGATGCACCGAGCGAACCGTTCCGGCTCCACACCTGCCAGCAGCATGCGGCGCACGATCCGCTCGCGGGCGACGCCTGAGCCGACGCAGACGAGCACGTGCTCGTCGCGCGCGGCAGCGTCGACGACGGGGCCCACGACCGGTACGCCATCGAAGATCGATCCGTGCAGAGCGGCGTTGTCGTCGAGGACGCCGACCACCTCATACAGCCCGGTCGCTCGGACGGAGGCGATCACCTCACGGGCGAGTCCCCCGGCACCAACGAGCAGCAGCGGTGTCATGGCCGATCAGCTCCGCCAGCGTGCCGCAGACAGGAGATCACGCGCTGTTGATCATCGTCGGTGAACTGGTGGTAGAGCGGCAGGATGACGGTATTGTCGGTCAGCCGGTTCGTGTTCGTCAGCTCTGCGCGACCGCAGTCCCAGGCAGCGTACGCGGGCTCGCGGTGCGCAGCCATGATCCCTCGCCGAGCGGAGATGTCCTCCGCGGCGAGCTTCTCCAATAGCTGCTCACGGCTGAGCGGGAACCCTGGCAGTAGCTCCACCCAGAAGGACTGGAAGTTCGTCGTGCCGTACGCCGGATCGGCCACGGTCCTCAGACAAGGCACATCCGCCAGCCCCTCCTGGTAGGTCCGGGCCAGCGCGCGACGATGGTTGATCATCTCCTCCAGCCGACCGAGCTGCACCAGGCCCACTGCGCCCTGCAGGTCGGTCATCCGGAAGTTGTACCCGACCTCGGTGAACTGTTCTCTGGGTGCCAGCAGCATGTCGTGCCGGTCCGCTGCCGAGGCGCTCATGGCGTGCTCACGCAGCCGGCGCGCCCGATCGGCCCAGGCGGCGTTTGTCGTGGTGAGCATGCCGCCCTCGCCGGTGGTGAGCAGCTTGCGGGGATGGAAGGACCACGCGGCGACATCTGCGCCGACTCCCACCGGTGCGTGACGGTAGGTCGCGCCGACGGCACAGGCGGCGTCTTCGATCACCGTGATGCCGCTGGTGGTGCACAGGGCCTTGATCGGATCGAGGTCCGCAGGGACACCACCCTGGTCGACGACGACAACAGCAGCGGTGGCCGGTGTCAGGACCCGGGCGATCGTCTCCGCGGTCACGTTGCCTGTGCAGAGATCGACGTCGGCGAAGACCGGTCGGGCGCCGAGATACATCGCGGCGTTGGCCGTGGCGATGAAGGACAGGGACGGGACCACGACATCGTCGCCGGCGCCGACCCCGGCCACGAGCAGGGCGAGGTGCAGTGCGGTCGTGCAGCTGGAGGTGGCCACGGCGTGCGGCGTGCGCTGATGGGCAGCAAAGGCCTGCTCGAACGCTGCGACCCGTGGTCCTTGGGCGACCCACCCGGACGCCAACACATCGGCGATGGCCTCGGCCTCCTCATCGCCGATCCACGGTTTCATCACGTTGATGCGGTTGTTCATGTCATTCTCCCCGGAAGGCAAGATCTTCTGGACGCTGGACGGGCTATCCGACCGTCTGCACCTGCCTCCCGGCCGCGATCTCGGCGCGTAACGGACGCCACCACTCGACCAGCCGACACAGCCCCTCCTCCAGCCCCACGCGGGCCTCGAAGCCCAAGTCGCGTCGGGCAGCGGTCATATCGGCCAGTCGCCGAGTCACGCCGTTGACGGCGCGCGCAGGGCCGTATTCCACGCCCAGCTCGGAGCCCATGACGTCCAGCAGGGTGTGCGCCAGATCATTGAGGCTGGTCTCCGACCCGCCGGCGATGTTGTAGACGCCGTGGGTCAGCTCCTCGTCGGCTGCGGCGAGCAGATTGGCGCGTGCGATGTCCTC
>CAZEAV010000004.1:0-1649 GCA_964510215.1 uncultured Iamiaceae bacterium | reverse complement strand
GACGAAGTCCATCGTCTGTCGCCCGTCGCCGAAGATCAGCGGTGGCCGACCGTCGGCGATCCGCTCCATCCACCGCACCAGCACCTCGGTGTAAAGACCGTGGACATCCATCCGCGGGCCGTACACGTTGAAGTAGCGCAGCGCAACATAGTCGAGTCCGCACATGGCACGGAAACTGCGGAGCATCCCCTCGTTGAACGACTTGGCCGCCCCGTAGAAGGTGTCGTTGTTGTGATGGTGATGACGCTCGCCCGTCGGGAACTGCTCGGCCAAGCCGTACACCGACGCGCTGGAAGCAGCAACGACCTTGGCGACGCCCGCCGATGCGGCACCCTCCAGCACGTTGAAGGTGCCGTCGACGAGGACCTCCAGGGCCCGACGTGGCTCCTCGGCGCACTGCGTGATGAGGATCGCCGCCTGGTGGAAGACGGTGTGTTTCCCTTCGCACAGTCGCCCCACCAGGGTCCGGTCGCGGATATCGCCCTCGACCAGACGCACCCTGCCGCTGACCAACGCCGTCTCCAGGTTGGCCAGGCGGCCACGCACCAGGTTGTCCAAGACGTCGACGTGCGCCGCCCCGGCAGCCAGCAGCTGGTCGACGATCGTTGAACCGATCGTGCCGGCGCCGCCGGTCACCAAGAATGACTTGCCGGCCAGGAGCGTGTCGTTCACAGCGCGCCCTCCAGCTCCAGCTCGGTGGCGTAGCTGTCGAGCAGCTCCTGCCGGCCTGCCTCTAGCCGGGCCGCCACCGCAGCCAGCACCCACAGCACCCGCAAGGCAGAGACGCCGTCGGTACGCGAGGGCCGCTGTTCGCGGATGCTGGCGGCGAACTCTGCGACCATCCGCCCCAGGGGCTCATACTCGGAAAGTGCCGGTGACCAGGTGTCACCCAGTCGGTAGGAGACCTGGGCGGCGGCACGCTTCCCGGCGTCGCCCAGAGTGTCGACCTGCCGGCTTAGGTCGACGCCGCGGTCGTACACGCTGAGGCGCTGCTGCGGATTGAGGTCGTCCCACAGCAGGGTCCGACGACTGCCGCCGATCACCATCTGCCTGATCTTGGTCGGGCTGAGCCAGTTGACATGCACATGTGCGAGCGCGCCCGCCCTGAGCGGCAGGCTGAGGTAGCCGACACAGGCCTTGCCGGCTCCCAGCGGGTCGGCACCCTGGGCCGAGACACCGTACGCGGGTAGGCCATCGGGCAGGATGTAGTCGAGGACTGACAGGTCGTGCGGCGCAAGGTCCCAGAAGACGTCGACGTCGGGCTGAACCAGGCCCAGATTGATCCGCACCGAGTCGACGTAGAGGATCTCACCCAGGTGGTCCGCGTCGATCAGTTCCTTGATCTTGGTGACGGCCGGCGTATAGCAGTAGGTGTGGTCGGCCATCAAGGTGAGACCGGCTTGGCGGGCGGCAGCGACCATCTCCTCTCCGGCCGTGACGCTGTCGGCGAGCGGTTTCTCCACCAGCACATGCTTTCCGGCCCCCAGCGCCTGCATGACGAGGTCGTGGTGCGTACGCGCCGGCGTCGCGATGGCGACCGCGTCGACCTCGTGGGTGTCCAGCAACTCGTCGAGCGACATGCAGGTCGGCGTCTGCCCGACACGGGCCGCCAGGCCCCTGGCGCGGTCCTCGTCACGATCGCAGATCGC
>CAZEAV010000003.1:0-23258 GCA_964510215.1 uncultured Iamiaceae bacterium | reverse complement strand
CAGGTAGTTGCCGACTGCCGCCAGGGGGACGAGGGCGACATCGTCGCCGTCAGCAACCGACCACGCAGCAACGAGGAGGGTGAAAAACGGCAGTATTCCGACCTGGAGCGGTGTCGGGTCGATGAGAGTCTCACTGCCCAGCGACCACAACAGCGAAGCGACGAAGGCGGCAGCGACGATCGCGCCGGCCTCGCCCACGCGGCGTCGGATCAGCCACAACCCCACGAGTAAGGCGGCGGTGTTGAGCGCAGCCATGCCCAACAGCAAACCCCAGGTGGTGCCGAGCACATGGACGGGAACGGCCAACAGGTAGACCTGTAGCGCCCCCGGGAAGCTGTACAACTCCGCGGCATGTTGCGATGGGGCTGCGGCGAACCCGATGAGCGGCGGGTGCGCAGAGAAGACGTCGCGTACTCGCACCGCGGTCGTGGCGGCGTCCCACGTCGGTTCCCAGCCGCGCAGGGCGTCGCGGATCGCTGCGACCGTGATCGGTGCCACCGCGACGAGCGACGCGAGCCGGTACAGCCACCGCAGCCATCGCTGCTCGGCACGCGGGTAGGAGCAGCGGGTGCCGACGGGACCGTCAGCGACGGCCACGCGTCGATGCCTCACGGGGTGTGAACCCTAGCGGACCGTCGACAACGATCGGCTGAGGCTCGGCCAGGTCCCTCCTTCCGGGCACCGTGTGTCATGCGGGTGACGGCGTCCCGCCGCCCCGGTGCCCACCCGACGCCACGCAGGGTACCGGATCCTCGCAAGGACCTATCCTGTCGTGGGCCCGACGAAAGGAGCCCCGTGGCCGAAAACCTGACAACGCTGAAACACCGCCCGCTGTTGGACGGCATCAGGGGCGTGTTTCTGCTGGTGGTAATCGGCTATCACCTCGGCGACCCCTTCAAACTGCCCGGGGGCTGGGTCGTCATGGACCTGTTCTTCGTGCTCTCCGGCTACCTGATCACGGCATTGCTGATCAAAGAGCGCGAGCGGAGCGGTCGCATCTCCCTGTCGACCTTCTACCGTCGCCGCATCCGGCGACTCGGGCCCTCGCTCCTGGTCGTGGTCGCCGGCGTGTCGGCCGCGGTCTGGATCGGCGGGTGGTCGAGCGACTTTCCGACGTTGCGCTCGGACGGCGTGGCGACGCTGCTGTATTTCGCGAACTGGCACTTCATCTGGACCCATCAGTCGTACTTCAGCTCGTTTCACGAATCGCTGTTCCGACACGCCTGGTCACTGTCGATCGAGGAACAGTTCTACCTGGTGTGGCCACTTCTCCTGTTGGGATTGATCTGGGTCTTCCGTCGACGCCGTCTCCTCATCGCCGGGTTTCTGACCCTCTGCCTCATCCCGACAACGCTCTGGATCCACCATATAACCGTGGCGGGCGCCAGCCTCTCACGCATCCACTACGGCACCGACGTCCGCGGGCCGGCATTTCTCGTCGGCGGCATTCTGGCGCTCATCCTCTGGCCGAACCGGTGGGACACCCCCCGGGGCCAGGCCGTCGGTTCGGTGGTCGGGACCATCGGCGCGGTGGGGTTCGTGTTGGTGTGCGTCTACATGAGGCTCAGCACGGGGATCTATGCACATGCGGCCTTCCTGATCGGCTATCTCGCGTGCGCGGTCCTCATCTTCGGCGCCGTGCGCGCGACCAGGGGGCCGCTCGTCTGGGTGTTCGGCAATCGCGTGACCTGCCACCTGGGACGCATCTCCTACGTCGGATATCTCTGGCACTGGCCGGTCATCGTCCTGTTGTCTCCACCCAGGCTGAACATGTCGAAGCCCGGCATCTGGGTCGTCCAGCTCCTCGTGACGCTCGTGCTCTCGGAGATCACGCATTTCCTGGTCGAAGAGCCGATCCACCGGCGACGGGTCACGTTCCGCTTCCAGGGTCGGATACTGGCCGGCAGTGCCATCGCGGTCCTCGTGTTGGTCCTCGTCATCCCGACTCCGACGACGAAATCCGAGCCCACCAGCGGAGGTTTCCTGGTCCAAGCGGGCAAGCCGGGGGCGACCCGCGTCATGGTCTTGGGGGATTCCGCCGCGTGGGTCGACGCCGGCGCGGCACCGAAGTCGCTTCCGTACCAGATCAATCTCGTGTTCCAGGCACGCTGCGACATCGTCGGAGACCTGGTCTGGACGGGGGACCACACGAACCGGGCCGCGGCCGGCTGCTCGAAATGGCCGAAGAGGTGGGCGGAGGGGATTTCAAAGGATCACCCCGACGTGGTGTTCGTGACCCTGGGACTCCGCCAGTTGTACGACCTCGACGTGAACGGCCGACGGATACGCCTGGGAACCCCGGAATGGGAACGCCGATATCGCGCCGCGGTGGACCGAGCCGTCCGAGTCATCCGGGCCGGCACGGACGCCCCGATACTCTGGTCCGAGGTCCCTTGCGCCTCCTGGGCGGCGGCGGACACCGCCGGCGAGGAACACGACCCGAAACGCATCACGCTGGTCAATCGGGTCCTGGCCGACGAGCTCGCCAAGTTCCCGAAAACCCAGATCGTTCCCTACCGGGCGTGGGTCTGCCCGAATCACCATCTGGACTGGAATCTACGGCCCGACGGAGCCCACCTCTCGGTGCCGGCCGTGGCCGTGTTCTGGCATCGATTCCTCGTTCCGAGAATCGACGCGGTAACCAGCACCGACGATTCTTCCCGGGGGTCGGCTGAGTCCGGGCGGAACCGTCACGCCGACGCGCCGTCGCGGTGATCCGAACTCGACCCCGTGCCGAGCCTCGCCACCCGCTGTTCACGGAATCTCGTGACTCGGACCGCCACGAACTCGAGCACGAGGACGAAAAGCGGCCCCAGGAGCAGCGGGTCGAGCGGCTCGCGGAATCGTGCGTTCTCGAAGGTATCCATCGTGACCCCCACCGCGGTAACCGAAGCCACCGTGAACCCGATGAATATTCTGACGAAATCCAGCGTGGCGGCGCGTCCACGGACGAACCTCCAGATGCCTCGCAACCCAAGCCAGAGCGACAGCAACAGTGCGATGATGATCGTTATGGAAACTCTGTGGTAGGGGACGGTGTTCGCGGCAGTTGCAAGCTGCGGATCGGATCGTTCCGGGGTCGTGATCCGAATGCGAAGTGCGAGAGGCGCGTACGCAGCATCGAAACTCTTCAAGAGTCCATAGTTCCGCTTCACGCCTGGCCAAGAGACGTAGATGATTGCCGACCGCCCGACCGCGCTGATATAGCTACCAGGGTCGGCACGAATCGACGCAAATGCATCCTTTTCCTGCGCCTCGTATACCGGCAACATGCAGCGCGCATTGAAGTTCGAATCGCCATCGCTCTTCCTGATGTCGTCGAGAACTGGTCTGCCGGTTGCCGATTTGCACGGAGGGAGATACTTTGCGTAGTCGCGGTAAGGTCCAAGGCTCTGCGAGATCGGGGAGAGCGTTCCGTTCCGAATGAGTCGGCGAAGCTCGTGTTCGGGGAGTTGCATAGTGGTGATGCGCCGAAGGTTCGCGCCCCAGAAGCTGGAAAACCCGACCGTGTCGTAAGCGACGGCCCGATGCGCCATGGGAATGGCGATCAGCAGCACCAGCACCGCGACCACACCGGCTGCCGATGGCCACCACCCACGCGGCGGCCGACACAATAGCGCGATGACCAGTGCACCGACGAACCAGAGGGGATGGAGTGTCGTCCTCGTCAAAACGCCGACGACGATGACCGATCCGAACACCGCCAGACGCCAGCGTGAAGGCTGTCGGACATATCTGAGGAACGTCAGGGCCGACACCGTCAGGACGGTCGTCTCAAACGCCTCGTAATGAAGAATGCGATCGTTCAGGATCATCAGTGGGCTGAAACCCACCAGCGTCGTCGCGACCGTTGCCACCCAGCGACGCGCGCCGATGCCGCGTAACAGTTCCCAGAGGCACAGCACCGTAACCAGACTCGTCGCAACGAAGAGCAACTGGAAACTGATACCAGGCGGAAACGGCGACCAGCGGAGTACCCCACCGACGAAGAAGTTCCACAACGGCGGTTGGATGTTGTTGCTCGTGAACGCCAGGAACGGATCCGCCGCGAGTTGCTTCGCGTCCAGTAACTGGTCCCCTTTCACCTCGCCGCGAAAATAGACACCACTCGCGGCCATCGCGATCCGGCTCGCCAGGAACAGTCCCGCGACGATGCCCAGGTGGGTCAGGTGGCCGAGCGTGCGTTTCGACCGGGCTCCGGTGTCCGTGTCGAGCGTCGTCGTTGCGCCGTGGCTAGCCGCCGGCACGGGCGCGTCCCCGATTCGACCCGCGGACTTCCCCGGCGATTCGACTTCGTTCCGATTCCAGGAATCGGCGCACGCGCAGCCACCCGTTCGCGCCCTCGCGCGGCGCCACCCCTCTGGCGCACAGACGCCCAGAACGTGGGTCGTTCGAGCCCGCCCACACCGTGTCGGCCGCCTCAATCCAGCTCGACGACCGAATGGTCGCCGAGCATGACACGATTGGCGCGGGGTTTGCTGCTCGAACGGGCGAGTCGCACCCGCTTACCGATGAGTGAGTCGATCAGATGGGGAACCCCGTCGATCGAGCTGTGCGCGAGCACGATCGAATGCTCGATCTCGGACCCGACGAGCTCGCAGTCGTGGTAGATCGAGGTGTACGGACCCACATAGGAGTTCCGCACCACCGTGTTCCGACCGACGATCGCCGGGCCTCGGACCACCGAGTCGATCACCTCGGCACCTTCCTCGATCACGACCCTGCCGGTGAGCCTGCTGGCCGCGTCGACGGATCCCTCCACCGACGGCTCGACGGTGTCCAACACCAGACGATTGCCCTCCAGCAGCGGATCGAGCTTTCCCGTGTCGATCCACCATCCGTCCACCACCTCGTGGCGGACCCGGTGTCCCTGGTCGATCAGCCACTGGATCGCATCGGTGATCTCCAACTCCCCCCGAGCGGACGGTGCGATCGCGGCCACCGCGTCGTGGATCGTTCGATCGAACAGGTAGACGCCCACCAACGCCAGATCCGACGGCGGAACCTCAGGCTTCTCCACCAGGCGGACGACCTCGCCGCCGGGTCCGATCTCCGCCACACCGAACCGCTCGGGATCGGGTACCCGGGCGAGCAGGATCTGGGCTGCCGCCGTCTCGGTCACGTTCCCGATCTCGGGTTGGGCGGATCGGCGACGATCGTCCTCGAACGCGTCCACGAATGCGCGGACCCCCTGACGCAGCAGGTTGTCGCCCAGATACATGACGAAGTCGTCGTCGCCGAGAAAATCCCGGGCGATCGCCACGCAGTGCGCGAGCCCGAGGGGTTCGTCCTGGACGATGTAGGTGACGCGGACCCCGAGGCCCGATCCGTCGCCGACCGCCGCCATGATCTCGTTGCGGGTTTCGCCGACGATGATGCCGATGTCGTCGATCCCGGCCGCCGCGAGATCCTCGATCCCGTAGAACAGAATCGGCTTGTTCGCCACCGGCACGAGCTGCTTGGCGCTCGTGTGGGTGATCGGGCGTAGGCGGGTGCCCGCGCCCCCGGAGAGGATGAGACCCTTCACGAACGCATTGTCTAGCAGCCGACCCTCCCTGGCCGATCACACGGCGCGGCGCCGGGTGGGTGCGACCACGTCACGACCTGGCGAGCACGTCCACGGCCGACACCCCGTCCACCGCGCCCAGCGCGACCATCGCGTCATCGGCGACGGGGCCCGAGGTCAGCACCACCATCAACGCTCCCGCGCCCGACGGCGAACGGCCGACCGCCATGTCCGAGATGTTCACCCCGGCGTCACCCAGGACGGTCCCGACCCGGCCGATCACACCGGGCCGGTCGTCGTTGCGCACCACCAGCATGTCGTTCGCCGGGGGTACGTCCAGGGTGTGGTCATCCACCATCACCACTCGGGCCTCTCCCCGCAGGCCGCTCAGCGTGCCGGCGATCCCATGCCTGGGACCGCGCAGCGTGATGAGGTTGATGTAATCGCGCGCCGACAGCGACGTCGTGTCCCGAACCTCGATGCCCCGGTCCGCGGCGAGCTGGGGCGCGTTCACATAGGACACCCCCTCGTCGCTCGACTCGCCGAAGAATCCTTTGAGCACCGCCAGGGTGAGGATCCTGGTGTCGTATTCGGCGATCTGGCCCTCATAGGAGATCTCGAGCGTGTCGGGGGCACCGCCGGACAACAGCGCGAACAACGAACCCAGCTTCTCGGCCAGGGGCAGGAACGGCCGCACGGTCTCGGAAGCCGCGGCGGCGTCGACGTTCACCGCGTAGGGTACGAATTCACCCGCCAGAGCCAACTCGACCATCTCGGCGATCGTCGCACCGGCTTTGTCCTGTGCTTCGGCGGTGGAGGCACCCAGGTGCGGCGTGACCACGACCTGATCGAGCGCGAACAACGGCGATTCGGTCGTCGGCTCCGACGCCCACACGTCCAACGCCGCACCGGCGACCTGGCCCGATTCGATCGCCGCGGCCAGATCGGCCTCGTTCACGATGCCGCCCCGGGCCACGTTCACGATCCGGATGCCCTGCTTGACCTTCGCGAACGCCGACGCGTCGAGCAGGTTCATCGTCTCGGGGGTCTTGGCGACGTGCAGCGTCACGAAATCCGACTGGGCGAGCAGCGTGTCGAGATCGACCAGTTCGATGTTGAGCTGACGGGCACGTTCGGCTGCGACGAACGGGTCGTACGCGATCAGCTTCATGCCGAACGCCATCGCGCGTTGCGCGACCAACTTGCCGATGCGCCCGAGACCGATCACACCGAGGGTCTTGTCGGCCAGTTCGACGCCCTGCCACTTGGAGCGCTCCCAGCGGCCGTCTCTGAGCGCGGCGTGCGCCTGGGGGATGTTCCGAGACTGGGCCAGCAGCATGGCGATCGTGTGCTCGGCCGCCGACAGGATGTTCGACTGGGGTGCGTTGACCACCATCACGCCGGCAGAGGTCGCGGCTTCGGTGTCGACGTTGTCCAGGCCGATTCCCGCCCGGCCGACCACGACCAGATCCTTGCCCTGCGCGATCACCTCGGGGGTGACGGTGGTGGCCGAGCGGATGATCAGCGCATGGGCGCCGGGGATCGCGTCGAGCAGCTCGTCGGGGCTCAGGCCCGTCCGCACGTCGACCTCGTGGCCCGCGGCACGCAGCCGATCGAGTCCGGAATCCGCGATCTTTTCGGTGACGAGTACTCGGGCCATGGCCCCAATCCTCGCGGTCGCTCCCCCGACCGTGCCAAACGACGCCGAGGAGGCCGCGGTTTCAGCCGTCGACCGCGGCGATCACCTTCTCGCCGAATTCGCCGAGCACGTCGCCGATCGCCGCGGCATCGAAGGTCATCGGCGGGACCAGTACCCGGGAGACGCCGAGCGTGGCCAACGCCTCGACCACCCCTTGGGGATCGTCGTTCAGGTTCGCCGGTGCGTTGACCATGATCTCGATCGCGTCCGGGTCGCGCCCGGCGTCGAAGGCACTGTGGCGCATCATGTCGATGAGCGCGGAGAGCCGGTCGTTGTCGCCCTTGCCCGGGTAGAAGCCGTCGCCGAGGCGCCCCGCACGACGGGCGGAGACATCGCTGTGACCGCCGACGATCACCGGCACGTGCCCCTGCGTGGGTCGGGGTTTGCAGATGCAGTCGCTGAACGACACGAACTCGCTCTCGAAGCTCGCCTTGTCGTCACGCCACAGCGCCCGCATCGCGTCGACGTAGGCCTCGGTGCGCGCGCCGCGGTGCGCGAAAGGCACCCCGAGCGCGTCGAACTCTTCTTCCAGCCAACCCACCCCGACGCCGAGGCGGAGCCGCCCGTCGCTTAGCTGGTCGAGTGTCGCGGCGGCTTTGGCGAGGATGAGCGGGTTGCGTTGCGGCAGAATCACGATGCCCGTGCCCAGCAGCAGCGATTCGGTGTGCGCCGCGACCCAGGTGAGCCACACGAGCGGGTCGTCGATGTCGACGAACTCCGCCCCTGGCATCTTGCCCGTGGAGGAGTACGGATACGGCGATGCGTACCCGTCGGGTACGACGACATGCTCCACGGTCCAGACCGAGTCGAACCCCGACGACTCGGCGGCACGCCCGAGCGCGATCGCCCCTTGCGCGGTCGCGAACGGCCCGGCATTGGCGAGCAGATAGCCGAACTTCATGATGGTTCCCCTTTGCATCAGCGGTGCGCGAAAGCACGCGTCGAGTTGCCCGTGTGGGTTCGTGCGCGCCCGTGCGTTGTTCAGGAGTCTGCCAGACCGGCACCTGGGACCGGTTCGATCGGCTCGTCGAGTACGAGCCCGAACGCATGGGCGAAGAACCACAGCTCGGCCTCGAGCGCGCGTACGATGTTCCCGGCACGACGGAAACCGTGGCCTTCCCCTTCGAAGGTGAGCGTCGCGTAGGGGATTCGTTTCGCGGCGAGCACCGCCACGATCGCCTCGGCCTGCGCGGGTGGGACAACCGCGTCCTCAGCGCCTTGGAGGACCCCGACCGGGCACGACAGCTCGTCAAGATGGTGGATCGGCGAGCGGGCCCGGTACACCTCGGCCGCCTCGGGCCATGGCCCGACCAAGGTGTCCAGATAACGAGATTCGAACTTGTGGGTGTCGCGGGCCAGCACCTCCAGGTCGCCGATGCCGTACGCACTCATCCCAGCCGTGAACGTGTCGGTGAAACACAGAGCGGCAAGCGTGGTGAATCCTCCCGCCGAACCGCCGCGGATCCCGAGGCGATCCCCGTCGGCGACGCCGAGTGCCGAAAGGTGTCGAGCGACCGCCGCGCAGTCCGCAACGTCGCGGATCCCCCACTGGTTCTTCAACGAGTCCCGGTAGGGGCGGCCGAACCCGGTCGAGCCGCGGTAGTTGACGTCGGCGACGCAGAAGCCGCGGGTCGTCCAGTACTGCACGGCGAGGTTCAGCTGGACCCGGGCCGCCGAGGTCGGCCCGCCGTGGCTCATCACGACGAGCGGCGCGGGGCCGTCCGCGGCGCTGATCGTGACATCGGGGTTCTTCGGTCGGTAGATCACCGCATGCGTGGTTGTGCCGTCGGGGGTGGGGACGTCGACCGGCTCGGGCGCCGAGATCCACTCTGCGCGCAGCGCCGACTCGGGTTCGGGACGCAGACGCGCCACGGTCGCGGCGTCGCCGGACAGACCGATCCGCCAGACGTCGCTCGATGTCTCAGGCCCTCCGGCGACGGCCAGCGCAGTCCCGTCGGGTCCGGTGACGAGCTGGGGAATGTGGGTGAACGGCGAGTCGACCACTTGCGGTTCGGCGCCGTCACCGTCGATCAGCACCAGGCGGTCGACACCGCCGGCGCTCGCGGATGCCAGGATCCGATCGCCGGGCAACCATGCCAGCGACCGATTGCCGAACACCCACATCGGCCCACCGACCTCGGCGTCGACGGGCGCGAGCGGCGTGACGGGGGCCTCGGGTGCCGCCGGGTGCCACCGGTACGGGTTCCACCAGCCGGTCCGGTCCGAACACACCACGAGCGTGCCGTCGGGCGCCCAGTTCGGTTCGACCACCGACTCGCCCGCCCCGCCGGCCACGACGGTCTCCGTGCCGCTCGAAAGGTCGAGCACGACGACCTCGGTCGCGTCCCAGGGCATGTCGGGGAGCATCCAGGTGATGTACGCGAGTCGGCGGGCGTCGGGGCTGAGTGCAAGTTGGGCGTAGAAGTCGGCGCCCTGCGCGCAGATGACGACCTTCCCCGGGTCGTCGACGGCGGAACCGTCGGCCGGCAACGCGACCAGGTCGTTGGTGACACCCCCGTCGGGGTAGTGGCGTTCGCGCACGGCGAAGATCCGTTCGCCCACGACGTCGAGACACAGATCCGCGTACCGGACGGCGTAGGGATCCGCCCCCGCGGGGCTCGCCGGGGACAGTGCCCGCGGGGTCGGATTCGCCGCAGCGGTGCGCGTGAAGACCTTGACCGTGCCGGAATCGGCATCGTCGACGAACGCGACGAGACGGCCACGCACGTCCCAGGCTCCACCGCCGTACTCGTGGACGCGGGAGCGGGCCGAGTTGCCCGCACCCAGCACATCGACCGGCCCGCGATCGGGGTCGAGGCGGACGAGCTGCACCCGGCCGCCCTCGGTCGGTCGGCTCTCGGACCAGTAGATCGCGTCGCCGCTGAAGCGGACCTCGCCGGGCCGGGCCGCACCGGCGGTCACCATCGACGCCGTGATCGGCGACGGCCAGACGCGCGTCGTTCGGGTCGGAGCCATGACCTCAGCCTGGCACGCCGCACTCACCCGCCCACGAAAGTCGGAGCGGAAATGGACGTGGGCCCGATCGGCCGTCGCGGCGAAGCCGCCGTCGGGGCGATCGGGATCGCCGTCGAGGCCCGGCGAGCTCCACCCGGGGTCGCATCCGACCGCAGCGCTCGTCGAAAGGTCGCGGAGCTCAGGCGTTGTTCAACAGGTCGGCAATGCGTGTGACGCCTTCGACGAGGTCGTCGTCGCCCAGCGCGGTGGAGAGGCGGGCGTAGCCGGGCGCGGCAAACGCCTCGCCGGGCACGATCGCGACCTTCACCTCGTCCAGGAGCACCGCCGCCAGATCGAGGGTGGTCGTCACCGTCCGACCGGCGATCGTGCGGCCGAGCACCCCCTCGAAACTCGGGAACGCGTAGAACGCGCCCTGTGGGTCGAGCACCTGTACCCCGCGAATACCGCGCAGGAGCTCGACCATCTTGCGGCCGCGCCGGTCGAACGCGGCACGCATCTCGGCGACCGCGTCCAGCGGGCCGGTCACCGCGGCGAGCGCGGCACGCTGGGAGACGTTCGCGACGTTCGATGTCTGGTGGGACTGCAGGTTCGAGGCGGCTTTGATCACGTCGGTCGGGCCCACGACCCAACCCACGCGCCAGCCCGTCATCGCGTAGGTCTTGGCCACCCCGTTGACGATCACGACCCGGTCGCCCAACTCGGGCACCGCCGTGGCGATGGAGGTGAACGTGTGGTCGCCGTAGGTGAGATGTTCGTAGATCTCGTCGGTGAGCACCCAGATGTCGTGTTCCGCCGCCCAGCGACCGATGGCGACGACTTCGTCGGGGGTGTACACCACCCCGGTCGGGTTCGACGGCGACACGAACACCAGCACCTTGGTGCGCTCGGTACGGGCGGCTTCGAGCTGGCCGACGGTCACCTTGAACTCCGCCTCGACCGAGGTGGGCACTTCGACGACGACGCCCCCTGCGAAACGCACCGGCTCGGGATAGGTCGTCCAGTACGGCGCCGGCAGGAGCACCTCGTCGCCGGGGTCGATCAGGGCGTTGCACGCGTCGGAGATGGCGTGCTTGCCACCGTTGGTGACGAGCACCTGGTCGCCGGTCACCGCATAGCCCGAGTCGCGCCGCGTCTTCGCGGCGATCGCTTCGCGCAGCTCCGGCAGGCCCGCCGCGGGCGAATACTTGTGGTTCTTCGGATCCCGACACGCCGCTTCGGCCGCTTCGACGATGTGCTCGGGCGTGGGGAAGTCGGGTTCGCCGGCGCCGAAGACGACCACCGGCTCGCCCGCGGCTTTGAGGGCCTTCGCCTTGGCGGTGATCGCGAGCGTCGCCGAGGGCGGGATGGCGGCGGTGCGTGCGGCGATGCGGTTGTGGGCCATTTCGGGTTTCACTCCTCGGGGATGTCAGGCCATAGTGGCAGACGATGACACCTGAACCTGAAGCCGTTTCTGCCGCCGACATCTCGATTCCAGAGGGTCTGAAGCCCTCCGACGGACGCTTCGGGTGTGGCCCGTCGAAGGTGCGACCCGAGGCCGTCGAAGCCCTGGTGGCCGATGCGCCCACCTTCCTGGGGACCTCGCACCGCCAGCCGACGGTGAAGTTCATGGTGGCCCGGCTCCGCAACGCGCTCGCCGAGTTGTTCGCGGCGCCGGACGGCTACGAGGTGCTCGTCGGCAACGGTGGCACGACCGTGTTCTGGGACGCCGCCACCTTCGGCCTGATCGAAAAGCGCAGCCAGCACCTGGTCTTCGGGGAGTTCTCCTCCAAGTTCGCCGCCTGCACGACCAAGGCCCCGTTTCTCGAAGAGCCGTCCATGCCGAAGTCCGATCCGGGCACCGCGCCGAAACCGTTCGCCGAGTCCGGCGTGGACTTCTACGCCCTGACCCACAACGAGACCTCCACGGGTGTCGCCATCGAAATCGAGCGGCCCGCCGGCATCGATGACGGTGCGCTCGTCGCCGTGGACGCCACGAGCGCTGCCGGCGGCCTCCGGGTCGACCTGGCCGAGAGTGACGTCTACTACTTCGCCCCGCAGAAGTGCCTGGCCGCGGACGGGGGGCTGTGGCTCGCGGTGTGCTCCCCCGCCGCGATCGAACGCATCGAACGCATCAAGGACTCCGGCCGCTGGATTCCCGCCTCGATCGACCTCGGAACCGCGCTCGACAACTCGCGCAAGGACCAGACCTACAACACCCCGGCTCTGGCGACCATCCACCTCGCGGTCAGCCAACTCGAGTGGATCAACGACAACGGTGGCCTCGAGTTCGCAGCGTCGCGCTGCGACCGGTCCGCCGAGAACATGTACGGCTGGGCCGAAGCCAGCGACTATGCCACACCATTCGTGACCGACCCCGCCGAGCGGAGCCACGTGGTCGCCACGATCGATCTCGACGACGCGATCGACGCGTCCATGGTCTCCAAGGTGCTACGCGCCAATGGCATCGTCGACACCGAGGCGTATCGCAAGCTGGGGCGCAACCAGTTGCGGATCGGGATGTTCCCGGCGATCGAGCCGGACGACGTCGCCGCGCTCACCGCGTGTGTCGATCACGTGGTGACCGCCCTGGGTTGACCCCGGCGTCACCACCGACAATGCGTACTGGGTTTGCTGCTGCGCACTCTGGTGCGCAGCAGCAAACCCAGTACGAACGAACCCGCGCCGCACCCGCCGTGACCCGCTCCACCTCCGCGGTCGACGTACCCACCGACACGGCTCCCCACCGAGCTTGGGGCACAATGTCCCGGTGACGCTCGCCCGCAAGCTGACCATCGCACTGGGCGTCGTCACCTGCGGTTGGCTGGTCATCCTCGTCGTCTGGGGGCCGGCGCCGTTCGCGGCGAGCTTCGACGACGCGTACTACTACTTCACCATCGGCCGGAACTGGGCGCAGGGCCACGCATCCACTTTCGACGGTATCGACCGGACCAACGGCTACCACCCGTTGTGGCAGCTCGTCGCCATCCTGCCCTACCTGGTCGGTCTCGACGGGTTCGCCGCGGTCCGCACCCTGTTGGTGGTCCAGCTGGCGCTGTGGGCCGGCGCCATGTGGCTGGTGGCAAGGGCCGTCGCCGCCGCCGTCGGAGGTTGGCCCCGCCTGGCCGACGACGCCCGCGCCCGCAGGTTCTGTGACGGTGCGGTCGTGGTCGGATTCGTCGCGCTGTGCGCGAACCCGTTCATCTTCAAGATGACCGTGAACGGCCTGGAGTCGGGACTGGTGGTCCCCGTGGGTGCCGCGCTGATCACCGTGACGATCCGCTTCCGGGGCGGATTCATCTCCAGGGCGACACGCGGCCAGCGGTTCGCGAGCGGCGCGCTGTTGGCACTGGCCTTCGTCGCGCGCACCGACGCGGTGATCCTGTTGGCAGCGGTGCTCGTGTGGTGTCTGGTCGACGCAGCCCGACCACACCTGGCACGGGCGCGCAAGCTGGGCCGCCTCACCGAGTTGTTTGCGATTCCCGTCATCGTGGTCGTGGCATACCTCGTCACGAACCAGGCCTTCTTCGACACGCCGCTGCAGATCTCGGGCACGGTCAAACGGCTCCCGCTGACGCCGACCCGGGTGATCGTGACCGTCGTGTGGGTCCTCGTCGGCGTCGCGGTCATCGTCGGGACCCGACGCCCGATCAGCACCGCGTCACGGCTGCGGCGGACCCGACGCTTCCTCGCCGTGACCGGCTGGTACACCACGTTCTGTGTCGGGCTCGTCGGCTACTACTCCACGCTGCAAGAGGTGCCGTACCTGTGGTATTTCGCGCCGCTCGCGCTGGATGGCACCTTCCTGGTGATGCTCCTGGTGGCCGACCTCGCCGAAGGCGCGATCCTCGACAACGTCGGCCATACCGGGAGGCGGGCGTGGCTCTCGGCCCGAATCCCCGCGTTGATCCTGCTCGTTCCCCTGCTCGCTGCGTTGGGCTGGTCGATCCCCGGTTACGTCGACCCTGGTGCACGCGCGCTCATGGTGCACGATGCCGCGGCCGGGCGCTGGATCGACCACCACCTGCCGCCCGACGCGCGGATCGCCTCCTGGGACGCCGGGGTCATCGGCTACTTCGCCCACCGCCACGTGGTGAACCTCGACGGGGTGGTGAACAGCCACGCCTGGTACGAGGCCAGCCGCCACGGTGCCACCGGCGCATTCCTCACCCGGCGCGACGTGGAGTGGGTGGCCAACCACGGCGGTGACGTGAACGGTCGCGACCCCGACATCGACCGTCAGATCCAGGCCTTGTTCGATGCCCGACGACTCGGCGCCATCAGGGTCGTGTACCGCACCACCTATGACTACACCGGCACGATCGACGGCTCGCGCACCGACACGTCCACCAAGAAGATGGGCACCTACGTCTACCGCATCGACCGGTGAAGCCGGCCCCGCCGACGCGCCCCGACGCACACTGGGCGTTCACTCCAGCGGTCGGCGCCTTTTGGAATTGATCACCCCGGTGTCGAACCCGGCGAGGTTCAACCGTCCGGAGAACCGTGCGTGCTCGATCTTCAGGCACCGGTCCTGGACCACCTCCAGGCCGGCGTCGAGCGCCTTGCGGGCCGCGCCGTCGTGGCGCAGCCCGAGCTGGAACCACACGACCTTGGCGCCCACGGCGATGGCCTCGTCGACCACGTCGGGGATGGCCTCCTCGCGGCGGAAGATGTCCACGATGTCGGGCACCTCGGGTAGGTCCGCGAGGCTCGGATACGACGCTCGACCCAGGACCTCGTCGTACGCGGGGTTCACGAACGTGACGTCCATCGGCGTCCGGATCAGGTACGTCGCGACGAAGTTCGACGAACGGATCGGGTTCGCCGACACGCCCACGAGCGCCACGGACCGGGCGTTCTGGATGATCCGCAGCCGGTCGCGGGCGGTGGCGTCGGGGACCGCATCGGTGGTCGTGGTCGGGGTCATTGTGCCTCCAGAGCTCGTTCCAGGTCTCCGATGATGTCGTCGATCGTCTCGATTCCCACCGAGATCCGGATCATGTCGTCGCCGACGCCGGTCGCTTCGCGCTCTGCGGTGTCGACCTGTTGGTGGGTGGTGGATGCCGGGTGGATCACCAGTGTCTTCGCATCGCCGACGTTCGCCAGGTGCGACGCCAGCTCGACATTGTTCACGAATGACATGCCTGCGTCGTAGCCGCCGTGCAGGCCGAAGGTGAACACCGCCCCCGGCCCGGCCGGCAGGTAGCGCTCGGCGAGGGGCGTGGAGGGATTGTCGTCGAAGATCGGGTACTTGATCCACGAGACCTTCGGATGCTCGGCGAGGAACCGCGCGACCCCAGCCGCGTTCTCGACGTGACGCTGCATGCGCAGCGACAGCGTCTCCAGTCCGAGCAGGAACAGGAAACCGTGGAACGGCGACAGCGCCGCGCCGACGTCGCGCATCACCTCCATCCGGGCCCGCATCAGGTAGCCGTATTCCCGGAAGTTCTCCCAGAAGTTCAGGCCGTGGTACGCGGGCGAGGGCTCGGACAGGGTCGGGAAGTTGCCGTTGTCGTAGGGGAAGTCGCCCGATTCGACGATCACCCCGCCGACCGCGGTGCCGTGCCCGCCGAGGTACTTGGTGGCCGAGTGCACGACGATGTCGGCACCGTGCTCGATCGGTCGGCACAGATACGGCGTCGCGAACGTGGAATCCATGATGAGCGGGATGCCGTGGGCATGGGCGATGGCGGCCAGCGCCGCGATGTCGGGCACGGTGCCGCCCGGATTGCCGATCACCTCCGCATAGAGCGCTTTGGTGTTCGGACGAATCGCCGCTTCGAACGCAGCGGGGTCGGACGGATCGACGAAGTCGACGTCGATGCCGAAGCGGCGCAGGGTCACGTTGAACTGGGTGTACGAGCCGCCATAGA
The DNA here is from genome assembly GCA_964510215.1 of uncultured Iamiaceae bacterium. Classification (GTDB taxonomy): domain Bacteria; phylum Actinomycetota; class Acidimicrobiia; order Acidimicrobiales; family Iamiaceae; genus JAFDWI01. The sequence goes on along the minus strand of CAZEAV010000003.1, from coordinate 7,225 downwards.
GGGCATTGGACGACACGATGTGGTCACCGTTCACCGCCAGGGTCAACAACGCGATGAGCTGGGCGGACATGCCCGAAGCGGTGGCCAGCGCGCCCAGCCCTCCCTCCAGGGACGCCATGCGCTCCTCGAATGCGGCCACCGTGGGGTTCGAGATACGACTGTAGATGTTGCCGAAGGACTGCAGGGCGAACAGGTCGGCGGCCTGTTGGATGTCCTCGAACACGTACGACGTCGTCGCGTAGATGGGCATCGCCCGGGCACCGGACTCGGGGTCGGGTCGCTGACCGGCGTGGATCGCTCGGGTGTCGAAGCCGAATGGGGACTCGCGTGGCATCGTCTTCCTCGTACAATTCCTCGGCGGGGTGGCGTCGTGGACCCTATCGACACCGGGCGGAGCAGGTCCGATTTCAATTCCTGACCAACTCAGTCTACAATTGTCCGAGCCCATCACCCCGGCGGAACCAGCACCCCGGAATCGCGTTTCAGGAGAAGCGGACATGACCATCACCGACGCAGCCACGGCCGACAACGGCGTCAACACCCAGGCGCTACTCGACGCGCGCAACGCCCTGACCGAGAACTTCGACGCCGGTGAGTTCATCTGGCGGGTGTCGAACACCTGGGTCCGCGGCACGCACTCCGAGTCGACCGTGGACGGCTACTTCGGTCTCGGCGACGAGCACGACCACCGCACCAAGGAGACCTACACGCTCGACCACCCCGTCGAGTTCGCTTCCGAGGATCACGGTCCCACGCCGGTGGAATACGTGCTCGTGGGCCTCGCAGGCTGTCTCACCGCGGGCATCGCCGCGGTCGCCCAGAACCGTGGCATCCAGCTCGAATCGGTCAAAGCCACCCTGGAAGGCGACCTGAACATCCTCGGCATCCTCGGCGGTGACCCCGAGGTCCGCAACGGATTCAACCAGGTCCGGGTGCATTACGACATCGACGCCGATGCCTCCCCGGAGGACATCGAAGCGCTCGTCGCCCAGTCCCAGAAGCGTTCCGCGGTGTTCGACATCGTGACGAACCCGACCAACGTGACCGTCACGGTCAACTGATCACGGCTACCGCCCGCATCCCCGTCGTCGTGGTCGGGGCCGGCCAGTCCGGCCTCGCGGCCGGCCGCGTGCTCGCGGACCGTGGCATCGACCACGTCACCCTGGAGCGCGGCCGCGTCGCGAACACCTGGCGTCACGAACGTTGGGATTCGTTGCGCCTGCTCACGCCCAACTGGATGACCCGGCTGCCGGGTCAGATCTACGACGGCGACGACCCCGACGGGTTCATAAGCGTGGCGGAACTGGTCACGTTCCTCGACCGGTACGCGGACCACCACCCCGGCGACATCCGCACGGGAATCACGGTCGAACACCTCGGCGCCGGCACCGACGGTCGCTACATCGTCGACACCGATGCCGGCTCGTGGGACGCGGCCGCGGTGATCCTGGCGAGCGGTGCATACAACGTCGCGGCCGTTCCGGCGATCGCCGAAGGACTCAAGCCCGACATCGCCCAGCTCACCGCACACGACTACAAAAGGCCCGACCAGCTCGCGCCGGGCCGGGTGCTCGTCGTCGGCGCGTCGGCGACCGGGCTGCAGCTCGCGAACGAGATCCTCGATTCGGGCCGCGAGGTGACGATCTCGGTCGCCGAGCACGTACGCCTTCCCCGTGCCTACCGGGGCCGGGATGCGATGTGGTGGCTCGAGGCGCTGGGACGCCTGGACGAACGGTGGGACGAAGTGGACGATCTCGTCCGGGCGCGCAGCGTGCCCTCCCCGCAACTGGTCGGCACGCCGGACGGCTCCACCCTCGATCTGAACGTGCTCGTGGACAAGGGCGCGGAGCTCGTCGGCCAGCTCGCCTCCTTGGACGGGACCCGTGCGTTCTTCTCGGGGTCGTTGCGCAACGTCTGCCGTCTCGCCGATCTGAAAGCGAACCGGTTCCTCAAGATGGCGGACGAGTGGGCCGACACGCACGCCTGGCCCGCGGTCGCCGACCCGTTCCGCGTCGCCCCGACCAGGGTGCCGGACGACCCGCGGACGCGTATCGATCTGTCGGCCGGCGGGTTCGACACGGTGCTGTGGGCGACCGGGTTCAAAGCGGACTACTCATGGCTGGACCTGGACGCGTACGACCGCAAGGGCCGGCTGCGCCACGACGGCGGCGTGGTGACCGCTGCACCCGGTGTCTACCGCATGGGCCTGAACTTCCTGCGGCGTCGCAAGTCGACGTATCTCTATGGCGCCGAGCAGGACGCAATCGAGCTGGTCGACCATCTCGCGGGCCACCTCGCCGGGCACCCGAGGGGTCGATCGGCCGCCGCGGCCGGGTGACTGCGACCCGTTCGGTCAGCCGTCCGTCCCCAGCGCCCCGGCGAGCGCAGCGCCGAAACGAGCCGGGTCCTCGATCATCGGGTAGTGCCCGAGACCGGTGAGCCGCCGGTAGTCGGCATCTGCACGGCGGGCGGCGAGCTGCTCCCCCATCGCCGCGACCGCGACCGGGTCGTCATCGGCCCAGAGGATGTGCAGGGGGCTCGGGTGGGTCTCGATCGCGCCGGTGTACCGTGCCTCGGCGCGGCGCCGGTCGTCCAGATACCGGATCAGTCTGGGCATCAACAGGTGTCCGGCCCGGTATTCGATCGATGCGACGAGCGCGTCCCGCTCGGCGTCATCGGGCTGGTGGTCGGGGTGGAACACCTTGGCGATCCCCTGGCCGAGCCCATCGCCGCCGACCAGCTCGCCGAGTTCGTCTCCAAGGCGCTCGTCCGGCGCCGACCACAGCCGGTGCTGGCCGTCGGTGAGCGAGGCGAGGTCCAGGTAGATCGAACCGTTCACGATGACCCGACGCGTGACAGACAGCGCCGATGGCTCCGGCGGACGCCCCGTGCCCGAGGTGATCACCGGTGCGTCCGCGGGCGCCGACCAGGCCGGGTCGTCGACCACTGTGCCCGCGGGCATCGTGCGGGCCAGGACCTCACCTCCCACGGTGTCGCCCATGTCGTGGGTGACCAGCACGCACCGTTCGATCCCCAGGGCGTCGAGCACGGCAACGGTCGTGTCGGCATGCAAATCGATGCCGTAACGCACGTCGGGCTTGTCCGAAAGACCGAACCCGATGAAGTCGAACAGCACGACCCTGCGCCGACCCCGGCCCAGGGCGTCGAGGACGTTCCGCCAGTCGAAGGAGCTGGTCGGAAACCCGTGCAGGACGACGACAGGGTCGTCGGTGGCACCGGGCACGTCGAGGTCGACGACGAACACGTCGCCGGCGGGGGTCGCGAGGTGGTCACCCAGTGCGGCATAGGCGGCGAGGTCGGCGTTGTCGATGACGGTGGACGTTCGCATCGGTGTATCTTCGCGGAAAATCCGGTCGCCGTGCCGACTCTGGCCACTGTCCGCCCGAAGCTGCTGCACGCACCGCAGCTTCGCATTGCTCCGGGTGGAGAACGCCGACTGGTAGGTTGTCGCCGTTCCGAATGGCGGTCTGGTGAGGTTCGCGTTGAGCAGTGTCGAGATGAGTCGGTTCGACCGGGTCCGCTTCGGGATCTACCGCAAGATCGGATTCAATCTGCGCAAGCGGCAGTCGTTGCGCCGCACGGTGGGATATGGCACCGATGCGGTGGCCAGGCGGCTGCGGTCGGCACTGGGTCGGGACCAGTATCTCGACATCCGTGGTCACACCCTGGTGCTGCCGCCCGAGCATCGCCTGCCCTACTACTGCCGCCGCGACCCCAACTACGACGTCTACGCGGCCGAGCTGCTCGCGGCGATCGCTGCAGTGGCCGGCGTGGTCCGGATGGTCGACGTGGGCGCGAACGTGGGTGACACGGCGGTGACCGCACTCACCGCCGCCGACAACATCGAGGTCCACTCGGTCGAGGGAAACCCGTCGTTCACCGCGTACGCGCGCCGCAACCTCGCCCCGTTCGGCGATCGGTCGACGCTGCGCGAAGCGTTCGTCGGACCGATCCGGGGGGTGGCGACCGAGTATGCGTCGCACAGCGGTACCGGCGGTTTCCAGCGCGATGCCACCGATTCGGCCACCGGGACGGTCGCGTGGGTCGCTCCCGGCGAGCTCCTCGCCGATCTGGAGAAGTCCGCCACGGCAGCCGATACGCCGGCGACCGACCCGGGTGACGTGGCGATCTGGAAATCCGACATCGACGGGTTCGACATCCATGTGTTGGCCGAGCATTGGGACGCGATCGCGTCGGTCTGCGAGGTCGTGTGGTTCGAGTACGATCCGGTCGAGACCCTCGGTGACCGGGCCGACATCGACACCCTCGCGGAAGCGATCGGTGGCAGTGGACGCGGCCTGATCGTGTTCGACAACGTCGGTGACCGCCTGGTGGCGGTCCCGCCGGGTGACGACGTCGCCGGCACCTTGGCCGACCTCACCGGCTGGCTCTTCACCCAGCGGACCCACAACGTCACGACCCGCTACTTCGACCTGTGGGTGGTCTCGGAGCGCGTCTGGCCCACGGTCGCGACGGTCGGATCGAACCCGGTCCGGGACCGAGCGTTTTCATTGCGCTCGCCGACGTGACCCAGAAGCGTCCCGTGGTGTGGGCGGCCGTCACGGTCGACTGACCACGGCGGCCGCCCGCTTGCACGTCGTCGAGAGGCCGACCTGGATCACGCCGTCTCTCCGTCGGCCGAACAACGGCCGACGACCATCGCGGCGAGGTCGATCAGCGCATCGAGGTGTGCGGTGTCCAGGTGGTCGATGAAAACCCGACGCACCTCGGCCACGTGCAGCGGCGCGGCCTCGCCGATCGCCCGCCGCCCGGCCGCGGTGATGGCGATGTTCACCCCGCGCCGGTCCTCGGGACACGAGCGGCGCTCGACCAGGCCCCTTTTCTCCATGCGATGGAGCTGGTGGGAGAGCCGGCTGGCCTCCCACTGCAGCGTCTCCGCGATGGCGAACGACCGCAGCTCGCCCGACTCGGACTCGGTGAGCGCCACGAGCACGCCGTAATCAGCGAGCGAAAGGTCGGTGTCACGCTGCAATTGCGCCGCGAGCGCACGGTTCACGACCGCGTAGGTGTCCAAGAAGCTGCGCCAGGCGCGCTGCTCGCGATCGTCCAACCACGCGGTGTCGCTCTGTCCCATTGCCGCCCGATCCTCGCGCACCGGTGCTCGGCAGCACTCAGGCGTTCTTGGTGGCTGCGACCTCGAAGGTCAGCGTGGCCTTCTCCGAGACGAGCACCCCGCCGGTCTCCAAGGCCGTGTTCCAGTTCAGCCCCCAGTCGGTGCGCTTCACCTCCAGGTCGCCCTCGAGACCGATCCGGGTGTTGCCCCACGGGTCCTGCACCGGTCCGCTCAACTCGAGGTCGAACGTGATCGACTTGGTCGTGCCCTTGACCGTGAGATCCCCGGTGACCCGGAAGTTCGCCGGGTCGAGCGCCTCGATGGCGGTCGAGGCGAACGTGATCTGCGGGAAGTTCGGGGCATCGAAGAAGTCGTTGGTGCGCAGATGGTCGTCGCGCTTGTCCACACCGGTGTCGACGCTGGCGACATCGATGGAAACCGTGATGGACGACTTGGAGGGATCATCGGCGTCGATGTGGCCCGAAGCGCTGAACTCGTCGAACGTGCCGCGGACCTTGGTGACCATGGCATGGCGTGCCACGAACCCGAAACGGCTGTGCGCCGGATCGATCGTGTAATCACCGTGCAGGGTCGGATCGAGCGTGACGGCGGTGGCAGGCATGGTTCCTCCTGAATTGTTGACGTATCAAGTTCATAGTGCACAACCAACATGGCCCCGTCGCTATTCCCGACCTGGCAGAATCTCCCCCATGATTCACACGAAACCCCTCGGCGGCCGTGCCCTGAAGCTCGCAACCGCGCTCGCGCTCACCCTGTGTGTCGCTGCGCCATCGGTCGGCGCGGATGACCCCCACGACATCGCCGACCAGCGCTTCGCGGCCATGAACGGGCCGATGGTTCCCTTCGTGGTCACCCCGGACCGATTCGGCATGGACGCCACCAAGGTGCTCACCGACATCCCGCCACTGCTGGGCGAGGTGGATGCGGCCCGGCTCCGGGAGGACACCACCGAGCTGGCCGCGCGGTACCGCAGCAGCCAGAGCAGCCAGGCCGAACTCGACGCCGCCACCGACTACGTCACCTCCACGTTCCGTGACATGGGGTACGACCCGCAACTCGAGCCGGTCACCCTCGACGGGAAATCGATGCCGAACGTCTCGGTCACGATCCCCGGGACAGCATGCAGCAACCGGGTCCTGGTGCTCAGTGCCCACTACGACGCGAAAGGCCCGACCAATCCGGGCGCGGACGACGACGCGTCCGGGATGGCCGGACTGTTCGAGATCGCGCGGATCCTGCGCGATCACCCCCAGCCCGTCACCATCCGCCTCGTGGGCTTCTCCTTCGAGGAGGACGGTCTGGTCGGGTCCCGGGTCATGGCCGCCCACGATGCACAGGTCGGCACCGACATCGTGGGAGCGGTGTCGATGGACATGATCGGTTACACCGACCCGCAGAAGACCGATCCCTTCGTCGGTCTGCCGGCCGACTACCTGGCCATGGTCGCCGACCCCTCCTCGGCCGAGCTGGCCCACGCCTTCGGCGCCGCGTCCTACACGTATCTGCCCGCCTTCGCCGCAGCCGGCGCGGTCATCGATCCGTCCGTGTTGCCCGACATCTTCCGATCGGACCACTTCTCGTTCGTCTCCGAGGGCTATCCGGGCATGATCGTCACCGACACCGCGAACTTCCGCAATCCCAACTACCACACCCCGAACGACACCCTCGCCACGATCGACTGGGACTTCGTGACGAACTCCACCAAGGCCGTGCTCGCCGGGATGACCACGTTCGCCTCGTCGGACCAGGACGCCAACGGCATTGCGGACCTGTGCCCGGGCGGCGACCCCGGCACCACCACGACCACCACCACGACCGTGCCGGGCTCGTCGACCACGGCCCCCGGGGGATCCTCGACGACGCGCCCCGGCACCACGGCGCCGGGCTCCGAGAACAACGGCTCCGCCGAGCCGGCGACCCCAGTCGTGCGCGAACCCGACTACGCCGGTTGACCACTGTGCCGGTTGACAACTGTGCCGGTTGAGTCATCACCCAGTCGAGCCACCGCTGCCCGTCGAAACCGACCGCGGCGGTCGAGTCGGTCGAGACGACTGGCTCAGTCGCCGCCGGAGGCGTCCTCGACCCGCACCTTGCCTGCTGCGATCCAGG
>CAZEAV010000002.1:0-23526 GCA_964510215.1 uncultured Iamiaceae bacterium | reverse complement strand
GACGCCGGTGGAGACTCCCCTGTTGGAGTTCCGTGGGGTCCGTGCGTCCTATGGACGCATCGAAGTGCTCCACGGTGTGGATCTGGTGTTGCCCGCGGGAAAGGTCCTCGCGCTGCTTGGGCCGAACGGGGCGGGCAAGTCGACGACGCTCGGCGTGCTGGGCGGCCTGGTCCGGGCGACGCATGGCTGTATCCATCTCGCCGGTCGCCACATCAACGGCACCGAGCCACACCAGCTCGCCCGCATCGGCGTGGCGATGATCCCCGAAGGTCGTGGCATCTTCCCTCGGCTGACCGTGCACGAGAACCTGCGGATGGCGAGCTATGCCGGGGTGGACACGGCCACGATCGAAGCGCGCGCCTATGAACGGTTTCCACGCCTCGGGGAGCGACGACACCAGATGGCGGGCACGATGTCCGGTGGCGAGCAGCAGATGCTGGCACTCGCCCGTGGGTTGTCCACCGATCCCGCGCTGCTGGTACTGGACGAGCTGTCGATGGGGCTGGCGCCCCTGATCGTCTCCGAGCTCTACGAGCTCGTTGCAAAGGTCGCGTCCACGGGCGTGTCCATTCTCGTGGTCGAACAGTTCGCCAGGACTGTGCTCGGCGTGGCCGACACTGCGGCGATCATGGCCGGTGGCCGGGTCACGGCTGTGGGTCCTCCGTCGGAAATCGAAGCGGAGCTGGCCTCCGCGTATCTGGGAGCAACAACATGACACAGCAGGAGAACTTGGCTACCGACCCCGCGGCGTCGTCGCGGGTCGATCAGTTCCAGGACGGGGTCGCCGGACTGGACGTGCCGACCCCGATGCCGCGCAACGAATCGTGGCTCCTCTGGGGCGGTATCGCGCTGGTCGTCATCGGCGTCATCGTCGTGTTCGCCGGGTACTGGGGTGCCTCGGGAACCGACAACGTCGCAGAACAGATGCCGTACATGCTCTCGGGCGGCGCGATCGGGTTGGCGCTGGTGATCGTGGGGTCGGTGCTCATCGGCCGCTATTCCATGGCGAAGCTCTTTCGCTACTGGTTGGCACTGCTGGTCGCCGAGCACCGCACCCAGACCGATCGCCTCGTCGCCGCACTCGAGGGCACCGGGCGGCATCCCCAGTGAGTGATTCCGACCTGGTCGTGGAGCGCGAAGGGCCGGTGCTGGTGGTCACGCTGAACCGACCCGAAGCCCGCAATGCCTTCAGCGCGTCGATGCTCAAAGGGGCTCACGACGCCTGGCACCTCCTCGACGAGGACCCGGAGCTGCGGGTCGGTGTCCTGACGGGCGCGGGCGGGAACTTCTGTTCCGGTATGGACCTCAAGGCGTTGGGGGAGATGGAGGTGGCGCCCGTCGAGACCGAGATCACGCCCCAGGGACATGCCACGGATCCGCTGGAGATGGCCTGGCACGCGTTGCTGCGGCACTTCCGCCCGTCCAAACCGATCGTGAGTGCCGTCGAGGGATACTGCGTTGCCGGCGGTACCGAGATCCTCCAGGCGACCGAGCTCCGGGTGGCCGGCGCCTCCGCACAGTTCGCAATAGCCGAGGTCCGACGCGGCCTGTTCCCCTTGGGCGGGTCGACGGTCCGGCTGCAACGCCAGATCCCGTTCACGATGGCTGCGGATCTGTTGTTGACCGGACGGATGATCTCCGCCACCGACGCGAAGGACGTCGGGCTGATCGGCCACGTGGTGCCCGACGGTCAGGCGCTGGGCAAGGCAATGGAGCTCGCCGGGATGATCGCCGCCAACGGGCCGGTCGCGGTCCAGGCGGTCCTGGCTTCGATGCGGGCCTCCAAGGACCTGCCCGAATCGGAGGCCCTGGCGACCGAGTTGGAGTTGGGATTTCCCGTTTTCGCCACGAACGACGCAAAGGAAGGTCCCCGGGCGTTCGCGGAGAAACGGGAGCCGAACTTCACCGGTACCTGACGCGGCACGAGGTCACCTGGATACCCCAGGTCACTGTGACGGCATCGTCGGGGGCGAGGCTGATCAGGTCCTCGCCGGTGCGGAATGCGTTCGGCGGACAACTCATCGGTTCCACGGCCAGCGCGCGTCGACGCCGTGCCGGATCGGCGAGATGGTCGCCGGTGAAGATCTGGAACCACCGGTGGTTGGCATCGGCCCACAGTGACACCCGCCGCCCGGACATCGCGTGCAGGTGGACCCATGCCCGGCCATCGGCATCGCGGCCGAGGCGAGTGAAGGGATTGTCCAGCACGGTGTCCCCGATGCGGCGCCCGCCCCTGAAGTCGAAGGCGCTGCCCGCCACGTCGATCCGGTCGGTGGGCAGGCCCAGGTCGTCCGTGGTCAGCATCGTCGACGCATCCAACTCGAGTGTCCAGTCGTCCACCGGGCCGGTGCCGACGCTGAGGTACGGGTGCGCGCCGGTACCGAAGGGCACGTCGGTGTCCCCGACATTGTGGGCGTGCACCCGTACCTCGAGCCCGGCATCGTCGAGACGGTAGGTGACGCGCAGGTCGAGGACGCCCGACCATCCCGGTCGGGGGTGGAGTCGGTGGCGAAGGGTCACTTCATCGCTGTGGCGATCGGTGCAGACCCAGTTCTCCCACCGGGTCAGGCCGTGGATCGCACAACCCGTCCCCACTTCGGTGACGGCGAGTTGTTCGGTCCGGCCCGCGAATCGGTATCTCGCGTGCTCGATCCGGTTCGGCCAGGGAAGAAGGAGCTGGCCGCGGGCCCCGTCACACCTCGACGCCTCGGAGTAGGTGTCGAGAACCGCTTGACCATCGGCTTCCAGGACGCGTATGCCCGCTCCGACCGTGACGACGACCGCACGGTGACGGCCGTGGGTGAGTTCGATCTGGTCGCCGGAGGGCGCGGGGGTCACCGGGCGCCTTCGGCGGCGATCTTCCTGGCCCACGGATAGTCGGGTTTGCCGCTGGGCGAGCGGACGACCTCGTCCACGGTGACCACCGTCCGGGGCACCTTGTAACCGGCGAGTTGGCCGCGGCAGTGCGAGATGAGGACGTCGTCGTCGGGCCGCGCCACACCGGGGCGCACCTGGATGATCGCGGCCACACGCTCGCCCCACCGCTCGTCGGGCACTCCCACGACCACCGCGTCGTAGATGGCCGGATGGGACTTGACCACACCCTCGACCTCCTCGGGGTACACTTTTTCGCCGCCGGTGTTGATGCACACCGATCCGCGACCCAGCAAGGTGATCGTGCCGTCGGCTTCGACCGTGGCGAAATCCCCAGGCATGGCATAGCGGACACCGTCCGCGGCGGTGACGAACGTCGCCGCGGTCTTCACCTCGTCCTTGTAGTAACCGAGCGGGATGTGGCCACCGCGGGCCAGTCTGCCGACCGTCCCGGATCCGGGCTCCACCGGGTGGAGATCGTCGTCCAGCACCACCGAACCCTCGTACCCGGAGACCCGCACCCCCAGACCCTCCCGGGGTCCGTCGTCGTCGGCGGGGGCCATACCGTTGTGGCCGGTCTCGGACGATCCGATGGCGTCGACCAGGATCGCGTCGGGAAAGTGGTCACGGAACCGTCCCTTGACCGTGGGGGAGAACACGGCCGCGCTGGATGCGACCACGAACAGCGACGAGGTGTCCCAGCGGTCCGGATGGGCTTCGAGGGTCTCGATGAGGGGCCGGCCCATGGCATCGCCGGTGATCGTGAGTGTCTGGACCCGACACCGCTCCACCTCGGCCCAGATGACCTCGGGGTCGAAGCGGGGGACGAGCACGACGGTGTTGCCTTCGAACAGGAAGCGCATCGTGCCCCACTGCGCCGCGCCGTGCATGAGCGGGGGAATGCACAGCGTGACCAGCGGTTCGGGGCTCGCCGCGGCTTTCTCGGCGAGGGAGAACTCGGTGGCCACCGGCTCGCCGGTGTAGGCGTCGATCCCGCCGCCCAAGGCGTAGAACACGTCCTCCTGGCGCCACATCACGCCCTTGGGCATGCCGGTCGTGCCGCCGGTGTAGAGCACGTAGAGGTCATCGGGCGAGCGCTGCGCGGTGGGCCGTTCGGCGCTCGCGGACGCGAGTGCGTCAGCGTATGGGACCGAACCCAGCGCGGTGGCGTCGACTCCCGAGCCGTCGTCGACGGCGTAGAAATGACGCAGCGATGCGATCCGGGGAGCGACCTCGCCGATGACGGGGGCGAACGTGGCGTCGTGGATGACCGCGACCAGATCGGCGTTGTCGAACAGGTAGGCCAGCTCGTCCGCGACATAGCGGTAGTTGATGTTGATGGGAATGGCCGAAATCTTGAACGCGGCCAGCATCGCCACCATCCAGGCTTCGCTGTTGAGACCGTGGATGCCGACGTGATCGCCCTTGGCGACACCGTCGGCGAGTAGCGCGTTGGCCATCCGGTTGGCCCGCGCATCCAGTTCGGCGTAGGTACGGGCGACATCGCCGACGATCAACGCGGTGCGGTCCGGCACCGCGTCGACGGCGTGTTCGAACAGGTCAGCAATGTTGAATGACACAGAACACGTTCTAGTCGATTCGTCAGCGGCCGGATCCGGCCGCCGGCCGGACGGTCACCACGTAGGAATCGGGGACACCCTTGAGTTCGCCGTCGATGGCCGAAAGTCGGTCCAGCAGCCGCTTGCCCTCCAACGTGAAGTGCCGTGGGACCGATTTCAGCTTCCGTTCCACCTGCGAACGCTCGCGGGTCAGGCGTGCCACACGGCGATGCGCCGCCGTGGAGAGCGGGTCATAGCTCAGGATCACCCGCGCACCCTTGGGAACCTCCGCGGTGGCATCACCCGCACGATCGAAAGACCTGACGGTGAGGATGGCATCGGCGTCGCCCGGTCCGTTCACCACCCGATTGGTGCCGAGTTGGAACGCGGCGACGCGACTCCAGGGAAGGAGCGCGCGGTATCCTTTGTCCGCGAGCGCCGCGATGAATCCGCTTTGCCGTCCCTCCATCACCCGCCGGTCGAACCAGTCGACCTGGTAGCGGGTACCACGATCGAGGTGGGGGGCGACGAGGTCGGCGAGGTGTCTGGTCTGGTGCCCGGCCGATGCCGCAGGCATGACCATGTCCGTCGCCGAGGGGATGAGCGCCAGCGCGAAGATCGAGACCGCGGCCACCGCCGGCCATCGTGCATTGGCGGCGTATCGACGCAACGACGGCACGGCGTCGAGCGCCAGCACCACCAACGAGACGATGATCGACCCCCACATCAGAGCTGCGAGCACGTAGATCCACCGGAAGAGGTACGCGGCAGGCAGGTCGTCGATTCTGGTCAGCGACACGTAACCGGCGATGTTCAGCACGACGACGTAGACGGCGAATCGCAGCGGCGCGCGGTCGTGACGTCTCGACGCGAGCGCGCCCAGCACGATCGCGGCGATCGGGACCACGATCGCCCAGGTGATCGGCGCGGACATCGAGGCGAGCGCGTCCCCCGAGATCTGCTCGCCGCCCGTGAGCCACGGACCGGTGGGTGAGAGTTGTCCCGCCATCACGTGCAGCCACAGGTCCCCGCCGACCGGCGGTCGGGACGACTCGAAGACGCTTCGCCAGATCGCGACGTAGTTGCCGGGATCACCCCGGATCTGTTGGATGAGGGTCGGGGCCCAGAGGACGACTCCGGCGATCACGGCGATGATGATGCTCGCCTTGAAGCGTCCCAGGATTCCCCGGGCGCTGCGTCGGTGACGGATCGCGAGACTCGCCACGGGCGCCGCGAGCAGGACGGCGACGAGGATGACGTAGCCGATGTGGGTCTGGACGGCGTAGCTGGCCGCGACGATCAACCACGGCAGGAGACGGGCGTCGCCTTCACAGATGGCCCAGGAGCACAGCGCGGCGAACAGGAACGGGAACATCGGGGTCCAGGGGTTCCACGGGTTGACCGCGAAGGCCGGACTGATGGTCCGGACGAGAACCGTGCACCCGAGCGCGACGACGACCGCGGCCCAGATGCCGCGTCGACGGTTGGCGATGAGTACCGCGCCGGCGATGCTCGCGGCATTCACCAGTCCGGTCGCGACGAACATGCCCGCCGGCCCGAAGAGACGGACGAACGGCGCGAACACGTAGAACATCAGCGGGCCCGGGTGATTGAAGTGATACCGGCTGTAGGCGCCGACCAGCGGCGTGTGCCCGGTGCCGACGTCAAGCGATCGCAGGTACTCCAGCGCGAGGTCCGACGTCGGCCACCACGATGAGCGTGCCGCCGTGACGAGTGCGACGATGATGGGGGAGACGACCGCGACGACGAGCAGCGTCATGCGCCATCGCGCCGCGGCGCGTGGGCTCAGGTGCCCGGTCTGCGCCGGCGCCGTGGAGTCATCGGGTCGTTCCGGGCCGGCGGTCATCTGCGGCGTCGGTGCGGGCGGGTCCGTCATCCACCTGCCGACCGGGCCGTAGCGGAGGAGGACCTGGACCCAGGCGAGCGCTGCTTCGTTCCTGGTCGCTCGGCGGGCTTCGCCCCCGCCTTGGCAGTGACGGCCCTGTTGTGCGCGCCGGCTCTGTTCCTGCGGCTGGTCTTGGTCGTGGCGGTCTTCTTGGTCGTGGCGGTCTTCTTGGTCGTGGCCTTCTTCTTGCCAGTCGAGCGTTTCGTGCCGACTCTGGTTCCGCCGCGTCCCGACGCCCGATCGATGTGGTGTTGCTCGGCATCGGCCGCGGCCGACAGCGCGGTCATGGCCCGGTCGGTCGCCCGGGCGAGATCCCAGATGTCCGGGATCAGCTCGCGGCAGGCCATGAATCCGATGTCCACCGAATCGCGGTAGGAGAACACGGTGATGTTCAGCCCGCAGCCTTCCATCACCGGGCCCAGTGGATAGGCGGCGACGAGTTCGGCACCGGCGAAGTACAACGGGAAATCCGGCCCGGGAACGTTCGAGATGATCACGTTGTGGATCGCGCGATGCCGGCTCGCGAGGCCGGTGCTCGAGTACAGGCGGGATGCCAGATTGAAGACGTTCGGACTGGCGTACTCGGCCCAGTCCATCAGCATCGACGCGCCGAGCGCGTGGTGTTCGGTCTTCGCGCCTCTGGTCGAATGGCGGATGTGGGCGATCCGGTCGCCGACATCTTCCAGGTCGCTGCCCAGGGAGACGAACATGCCCGACACGCGGTTGGCCGAGGGGGCCTGTGTGGACCGCTCTGCGTCCCGGACAGAGATCGGGCACACCGCGATGAGTGATTCGGCCGGGAGCGCCTCATGGTCGTCCAGGTAACTGCGCAGCGTGTCGGAGACCAGTGCCAGGACGATGTCGTTGACCGTGCAACCGAAGACGTTCTTGATCCGCTTGATCTCCGCCAAGGGGACCCGTGCGAACGCCGTGGAGCGATGGCCCGTGACCGATGCCGACCAGGGTGTCTGGGGCGCCGACAAGGGGATCGCTCCGACCAGCTTCTCGGGGCTGCGCCGTCCTTGGACGACCCGGGACACCGACTGGGCGGTCCGTCGCAGGAGTGCCGGCATGTGGGCCGCCTGACGACCCCACGACGCGGCGGCGTGGCCCAGGAGTTCCAGATCATTGGGCAGATGCTCCGCGGGGATCGACTGCGGCTCACCGAACTCGGTGGCCCCGATGGGCTCCAGATCGAACAGGTGCACGAGAAAATCCGCCCCGGAGGCGCCGTCCACCGCCGCGTGGTGGACCTTGGTGACCACGCCGACCCGACCCTGCTTGAGACCTTCCACGACCCACATCTCCCAGAGCGGACGCGTGCGGTCCAACGGGGTGCTGGCGATCTGTCCCGCGAGTTCGGCGAGTTCGCGACGCCCACCCGGGGACGGGGCGCCGATGCGGCGGACGTGGTAGTCCAGGTCGAAGTCGGGATCCTCGACCCAGACCGGGTGGTTCAGACGGAAGGGGACCTCGGCGAGACGGCGATGGAACAGTGGCACCACATGCAGGCGTGATCGTACGAACGCCTTGATCTTGTCGAAGGAATAGCCCCCCGGCATCGACGCGGGATCGAGCACCATCGTCATCGCCACATGCATGTGGTGGGTCGGTGTCTCCAGATAGAGAAACGTGGCGTCGAGCCCGGACAGTCGTTCCATGAGGCTCCCTCTTTCTCGGTTCGCGCGGGTGTGCACGTCGATTCTGGCATGTTCACCGCGCCCGTGCGCTGCCCGGACCTCGAGGGGAGGAGCCATTCGGTCCGCGAATGAGAATCTGTTCTACTGTTGGTCCCCGTGGACTTCGACGACACGCCCGAGGAAGCCGCCTTCCGTGCGGAAGCGGCAGGTTGGCTGCGGGACAATGCGGTGCCCAAAGGCCACGTGGACGACTTCTCCAACGGGCACCAGAACGCCGAGCTCTCCGACGCCGACTATGCCGCCCGGTGTCGCGTCTGGCAGCGCAGGCTGTGGGACGGCGGCTGGGCGGGCGTCGCCTGGCCCAAAGCGTTCGGCGGCCGCGGCGGCAATGGCAGACAGGCGGCGATCTTCTCCCAGGAACAGGGCCGGTTCGGGGTGTCGACGGGCATCTTCGCCGTGGCCCACGGCATGGTCGGTCCCACGCTCATGCGCCACGGAACCGAGGAGCAACAGAACCGCTACCTCCCGGCGATGCTGCGCGGCGAAGAGATCTGGTGCCAATTGTTCTCCGAGCCCGAAGCCGGTTCCGACCTTGCCGCGCTCCGCACCCGGGCCACCTTTGACTCCCGGCGACATGAGTGGGTGGTCACCGGTCAGAAGGTATGGACCTCTCAGGCGACCGAGTCCTCGATGGGCATCCTGTTGGCGCGCACGGATCCCGATGTGCCCAAACACCTGGGCATCACCTACTTCCTCCTCGACATGGACACGCCGGGCATCGAGATCCGGCCGCTCCGCCAGTTGACCGGACAGAGCCACTTCTCCGAAGTGTTCCTGGACGAAGTCCGAATTCCCGAGTCCGAGATCGTCAACGGCGTCGGCGGCGGCTGGAGGGCCGCGGTGACCACGTTGTCGAACGAGCGGGCCACGATTTCGGGGTCGGAACGGGGCAAGGAGCTCGGCCTCGTGTTGGACCTGGTCCGGGCGTCGGGAAGAGCAAGCGATCCGGTGATCCGGCAGATGGTGGCCGACTGTCACACCCGGCATCGAATTCTGTCGTTCCTCTCGTTCCGGATGCAGACCGCCATCGCCAATTCGGTGCCTCTCGGTCCGGAGGCGTCGGTGATGAAGCTGTTCTACGCCGAGCACCTGCGACGGCTGGCCGAGCTGGCCGTTCGGGTCGAGGGACCTGCCGGGATGTTGTGGGACGACGCGCCCAGCAGTGGGCTGTGGCAGTCACGCCTGTGTGCGGCGCTGTCCATCAGGATCGCCGGTGGCACCAACGAGATCCAGCACAACGTGATCTCCGAGCGCGTGCTGGGTCTGCCCCGGGAGGCGAATCTGGACCGCGACGTACCTTTCCGCGCGACGGCGGAGTCACGTCCGGGGCCCGGCGACGGCCAGGCGCCGACGGTATCTGAGAGGTCCGCGGTTTCGTGACCAGCACGGAGGACACGCCACCGCGCAGGCCCGTCGACCCCGAGACGCTCACCGCGGCACAGACGCAGCGGCGCGAACGCGTGCTCCGCACCGCGCTGGACCTCGGTCGGCGGGGTGGGTACGACGCGGTGCAGATGCGGGACGTGGCTTCCGAAGCCGGCGTCGCTCTGGGCACGATCTACCGGTATTTCTCCTCCAAGGATCACCTGCTCGCGGCATCGCTGGTGCTCTGGGTCACCGAATTGGAACACCGGGTGACCCAGCGCCCGCCCACGGGCGACACGACCACCGACCGGGTCCTCAGTGTGATCAAGCGTGCCCATCGTGCGATGGAGCGGGAGCCGCGCCTGTCAGAAGCCGTGGTGACCGCGCTGGTGTCGCCCGATCCGGGTGCCGCCACGTGCCAACGTCAGATCGCCGTCGTCATGACCAGGACGATCGCGTTGGGGCTGGGTGACGACGTGGCCGAGGGCGTCCGAGCCGACATGGCGCGGATACTGGGTCATGTCTGGTTTTCGTCGCTCGTCGGTTGGGTGTTGGGTTGGTCGAACATTCAGCACGTGAGCGACGAGGTGGAGATCGCCGGGCACCTGATGCTCGACCACCTGGACCCCTAGCACCGGGTCACGCACGCCCGGCGCGGTCGCGGTCCTGCCGCAAAACGGCGGAAACCCCGCCCAGCGGGCGGGGTTTCCGGATGGAACAGCGAGGTTCAGGTTCAGGCGCGATGGGTGATGCGCATGCGGGTGGCGAGCACCAGCATGCTGCCCAGCACCAGGAGCGTGACGCCGCCGGCAAGGAAGGGCAGGACGTCGGAACCGGTCTTGGGCAGGATGCCCGATCCACCGGCTCCCGTACCGCCGTTGCCACCGCCGGTTCCCTGGGTCGGGGTGGTGGTGGTCACCGACGAGATGACCTCGACGTTGGCGGTTTCGGTGATGTTGCTGACGTTCGTGCTGACGGTGTGCTGGCCGAGACGGGCGTTGCTCGGCACGTGCCAGGTGATGTGGAAGGTGCCGTTGCCGTCGGTGACCGCGGTGCCGATGCTGTTCCCGTCGACGTACACGGTGAGCTCACAGTTGGTCGGGTAGCCGGTGCCGGTGATCTGGACATCGGAGCCAGGCGTCGTGCGGGACGGATTGGCCGTGAGCTGCATGGTGCTGGCGTAGTCGCCGGGAATGGCGCTGCACTGCTCGACCGCGCCGGACGCCGCCGGGGCGATCGCGAACAGGCCGAGCGCCAGCGCCAGTACGGCTACTGCTCGAATGATCGGGTTCCGTCGGATGGTGGTGCTCATGGGTCGTCCCCTCACCTCGCTGATGGTGGAGTGCTGCACGTGGAAGGTGACTATACACCATGTCGCGTGCAAACGGTGCAATTTCGTGTCGTCAGCGTTTCGTCGATCAACGCTGGCTGAAGACGTGCTTTCCGGCCTTCGACGTTACCCATTTGTGTCCCGCGCCGGGGTTCGGGCTGCCGTCTGCGTGCGTCTTGTGTGCCGCGATCGCGAGGGTCGGCGACGTGGCCAGCGCTTGAGGGGTCACGACGAGCCGGTAGGGGCCCCGTTGCAGCTGCCCGGCGACCTTCAGTCGGAGTTCGGCGGTATCGCCAGCCGGGATCGTGACGGTCTGTGTGGCGACCCATGAGCCCAGCTCCCGCTCCACCTGGACGCCGACGTCGATGCCGCCGATCGTCATCGAAACGGGGCGCAACGCGGTGTGGATGCTCACCTGGAGCGTCGTCGACCCGAAAGGCCGTCCGTCGGTCCGACCGGCGCGGGTGTCCTGGTTCCCCAGGACGTACGCGGGCTCCCCGCCGGCTGGAGCCGAGTTCTTCAATAGGACGGAGATCGTGCCCGACGTGGATCCGGTGGCCGGGTTGTGCGTGACGTCGTACGCGGTGAGTTCCTTCAGGTAGTAGTCGGCCTTGTTCGCGCTGCCGTTCGCGACCCGCACCGACAGCAGGTCGTGGCCCTTGGGGTGGGGGAATGCCCCGGTGAGCCCGATGGACCTGAAATAGCTGTCGGCAGCGTGATCGTTCACGGTGGCCAGGAGCCGCCGCTCGTGCATCATCGGTGCCAACGCGTCGGTGATGGCCGAGATCGGTGGCAAGGCCCGGTGGGTGAGCGCGTCGAAGGTCGCCTCGGCCGCATTCGACAACAGGTCGGTGCGGTCGTTGGTGTTCGGGAATTCGAGGTACTGTTCGTGCATCAGGAACTTCGCCGCGTTCTTGGACGTCAAGGGCATCGGAATGCCGTCTGCCTTCACCGGCCCGGTGAGTTTCAACAACGCCCCGAGCGCGATCGGGTCGACGTACATGACGCCGTCGACCTTCTGTCCGCCCGCCTGCGGATAGAGCTGTTCCGCAACCCTGGCCACGGTCGGAAAGTCCGGTGACGCGGAGACGTTCTGGATGAACCGCGCGGGCTGGAGGTGACCGTAGCGTTCCAGGTAGGTCTTCTCGCCCGTGATCTTGCGCGATGCCGGGTCACTTGCGTCGTCGAGTTCACCCATCTTCCCGTGGCGGACGAGCTGCAGGTGACCGTTCGATGCGTCCAGTTGCGCCCAGGCTCCGATGAATCCTCCCATTCCGCGCGTCTCGGCAGGGTTCGCGAACAGGAGCAGGTAGTGGCGGGTTCCGTTGCCGCCGAGGACTTCGGGCGCGATGCGGATCGCCCGCAGTGCGCCGCGGGCTTCGGGGATGGTGCGCGTCAGGTCGTCCTGGTAGCTGGTGGCGCGATCCTCCACGGAATCCACGAGCCACGGGTTCGTCGTCGCTGCCAGTTGGTCCCGCGATCGGACCATCGACTCCACGGTGTGGGCGACCGGTGCCTCCATGCTCTCGATGCGCTTGAGATCGAACGTCCCGTCCGCGGCCCGGAGGGAGTCATAGGGGGCGACCTTCGCGGCGTGTTCGGCGGCACCGGTGATCTCGGTCCCCGAACCGGCCGCGGTCACCACCAGTTGGGCATGTTGGGACACCACGGGGATGGGATAGGCGAGTTTCGACAACGGGCTGGAGAGCTTGGCCTCGGCGTCGGCGAAGTAGCGGTGGGCGATGCCCCATTGGTCGCCCGCGTCCTTCTGATTTCCGTGCACGGCTTCGTGGAGCCCCTTCTTCGCGGCGGCCGTTGCCGAATCGAGTGAAGGCTCCGCGGCCAGCGCGGTGAAGGCGAGCCCTGCCGTGGCCAGAGCCATGAGGACGACGATGACCCCCGCGGTGATGCCGATCCTCCGCCGATTGCGGCGTCGCATCGTGCGATAGCCCGAGACCATCACCACGATGACGGTAACGGCGACGATGATGGCGGTCAGCCCGAAGAATCCCACGTCCGCCGTGCGCAGGAGCACCTGGGAACACAACGCTCCCACGACCGCGCCGACGAGGCGATCCCGCCGCCGGGACCGTACCGAGGAATAGACCGCGAACCCGAGCCCGATCGCACCGAGCACGTTCCCCGCGAGCGATTCCGCCAGCACCGTGGACACCCCGCCGAGGACCAGCCAGGTCCATCGTCGGCTGCACGCGGCGAACAGCGTGACCACGACGCCGAACGCGAACCGCTCCAGTACGTCATAGACGGCGATGCCCGTGGGCTGAGACGGTGCGAACGCGGCCGCGATGCCGGCGACGAGAGCGATCGCCAACACGAACTCCCACCTGGTGCGCGGGCGGTGCTTTCGTACCTTTTCCGACACGACCCTCCAATTTTCCGGGCTCGACATCACGGCGCGCACATCTGCCCGGCTGCTCGCGAGCGGCGGGGAGCTGCGGATCGCCCCAGAATCTAGTGGGCCGGAGATAAATGCGGTGCATCGGCTGTCCGCCGGCTTTTCGGCGCGTGGATCATGTTCTAGTTTTCCCTTCCCATGCGCGTGCGAGCATCGATCTCCGGCGAGAAGCGTCCGGGCGAGACGACCCCGGGGCCCGCCCGGTGACCCCCCGACTGGAAGGCAAAGTCGCGATCATCTCGGGAGGTGCCCGGGGACAGGGGGAGGCCGAGGCGCGGCGATTCGTCGCCGAAGGCGCACGGGTCGTCATCGGTGACCTCGATGATCGGGGCGGGACCGCGGTGGCCGAGTCCCTCGGGCCGGCTGCCTCCTACGTGCATCTGGACGTCACCGACCCCGATACCTGGTCCGAAGTCGTCGCGGTCACCGTCGAGGCGTTCGGTCCGGTCGACATCCTGGTGAACAACGCCGGCATACTGGTGTTCGGTCCGTTGCAGACCCTGACCGCCGAGCAGATGCGCTCGAGCCTGGAGGTCAACCTGATGGGCACCTTCCACGGCATGCAGGCCGTGTATCCGTCGATGAAGGCCGCGGGTGGCGGCTCGATGGTGAACATCTCGAGCTACGGCGGATTGACCGGGCTCCCCATGCTGGGCGCGTACGTCGCCGCGAAATTCGCGGTGCGGGGTCTCACCAAGACCGCCGCGATCGACTATGCCCGTGCCGGGATCCGCGTGAACTCGGTCCACCCCGGCGGCGTGGATACGCCCATGACCCAGCATCCCGACGGGTCTTCGACCGGCGACTCCGCCTACAACCAGACCCTGCCGATCAAGCGTCACGCCACCGTGGACGAGATCGCGTCCATGGTGCTGTTCCTCGCTTCGGACGAGTCGAGTTACTGCACCGGGGCGGAGTTCGTCGTGGACGGTGGTGGCCTTGCGGGCATCCACAACCTCCTGGACGCCTGAACCCCCGGAGGAAGCAGAACTCCTCGGCGAGGGGTGAACCTCGGGTCGGCCGGGGACCCGTCTCCCGAGGCGCGGCGGTGGTCACGTCCCGGTGTCCAGGCGCGCCGAGACGGTGGCTTTGGCCGGCGCGTCGTCCATGCGGTCGAACCAGACCGGCGGCGGATACACGCCGGTTTCCGAGGGCGGTGCCGCGTCGGCAGCGTCGGAGACGTAGAACTGGGATGCCCACTTGCGGAACTTGGTGAACGGGCCGTCGCCGTTGGCCAGTGCCGGACGGACGATGTGGGCCTTGTGCTCCCAGATCATGCGATCCTCCTCGACCTGCTGGGAGATCTCGGCGGCGAAGGCCTTGCCCACGCTCGAGTTCGTCGCTTCGTCGCCCAGATCGCCGACCACGAAGGTGAACTGCAGCTCGCAGTTCTCGGCGTCGATCGGCGTGTTGCAACCCAGCAGGTACAGATCCACGAAACCGCTGAAGTGGGTGAAGGTGAGCCCGGGGCCGAACGTGTCGACGTCGATGCGCCCCTCCACCACCCCCTGGGGCGTGACGAACTTCTGTGCCGAACGCATCTTCGCCAGCGGCCCGTCGGGCTCGTACCGCTCCAACACCGGAACCTCGGCGGTGTGGTGCACGTAGCGGAAGTGGGCCGAGTCGACGCCGTTCTCGGCCAGTTCCTGCCACGCGGCGGCGATGGTGAAACGACGTTTGATCACCTCGGGACCGGCATCGGCGAACGGCGCGAACTCGGGCACCTCGAAGGAGGGATCGGCGTGATCGGGGTGATACCAACTCATCACCAGTCCGTTGCGCTCCACGGTCGGATAGGTCCGCAGCCGGCCTTTGCGGTTGGTGCGCTCTGCGTAGGGGATGTCGGTGTTGCACCCGTCCGCGTCGAACATCCAGCCGTGGAAGGGACACCGGATCTCGCAGCCGTGCACGGTGCCACCGTGGCCGATGTGGGCGCCCAGGTGCGGACAGAAGGCGTCCTGGACGTGGGCCGTCCCTTCCTCGTCACGCCACAGCACCAGATGCCTGCCGAAGCAGTACGCGGCTTTGGCCTGGCCCACTTCCAGATCACTGGACCAGGAAACCTGGAACCATCCGTAGGGAACCGGGAAGGGATACCGCGACATGGTGTGCTCCGAACCACGACGTAACTAGAACGCGTTTCATTCTAGCGTCGCGGGCCGACGGGTGCAGGGTCGAAAGCCCCCGGGTTCAGTTCTCCTGCTCGACGTAATGGGTCGTGGACAGGATCAGGGTGGTCCCGTCGTCGGAGGACCCTGTCGTGACGTGGTAGCCCAATTCGCCCTTCTTGCCCACGATCATGCCGCCGTCGCTGGTCTTGTTCTGGAGGGCGAGCTCGGCCCCGTTGGCCTCGAGCCGCTCGGCGAAGTCGTCCACCAGCTTGGCGGGGTCGCCCTTGCCTTCCAGGTTGACGATCTTCATCTCGCCTTCGGCGGTCTTGGTCTGGGACACGTTGACGATCTCGAAGCCGTCGGGGATGGGCAGCATGTCCGACGGCCAGTCGTCGGGAAGGTCCTTGGTCGTCTTGGAGCTGAACTCACCGTCCTCGGTCTTGATGTTCAACTCGCCGTCGGATGCGTCGACCTTTGCGCCGGTGGCACCTTCGATACTCTTCTCGGCGACCTTCTCGCCGACCTTGTCGCTGACTTTGTCACTGACCTTGCCGCATGCGGTCACGCCGAACACCAACATGCTGATGGCCGCGAGCGCGCTGAAGCCGCGCCGTTTCCTGGAGTGGTTCATGGGAGCTTCTCCTTGTTTCCGCAGGCCCGGACGGGCCCCGCCGTCAGGGAACCCTAGCTGCTATTGAACAGGGAACCAAACAGCGCGGTCCGCGCCCGGTGGGCCTTTGGGTAGTCTCCCGGAACATGAAACTGGGACTGGCACTCGGGTACTGGTTCGCCCAGCCCCCACAGGGGCACGCCGAGATGGTACGGGCCGCGGAAGACCTGGGTTTCGATTCGGTCTGGACCGCCGAAGCCTACGGGTCGGACTGCTTCACGCCACTGGCCTGGCTGGGCTCGTCGACGTCCACGATGCGGCTGGGAACCGCGGTGTGCCAGCTCTCGGCGCGCACCCCCACGGCGACCGCGATGACGGCGATGACCCTGGATCATCTGTCCGCCGGTCGGATGATGCTCGGCCTGGGGGCGTCGGGACCCCAGGTCGTGGAGGGCTGGTACGGCCAGGCCTATCCACGCCCTCTGGCGCGCACCCGGGAGTACGTCGAGATCATCCGCTCGGTCCTGGAACGCGCGGCACCGCTGGAGTTCCAGGGGGAGTTCTTTCACCATCCCCTCACCGGTGAGGGGACCACCGACCTGGGGAAACCGCTCAAGTCGATCACCCATCCCCGACGCGCCGACCTGCCCATTCTGCTGGGTGCCGAAGGCCCGAAGAACGTTGCACAGACCGCCGAGATCGCGGACGGCTGGCTCCCGATCTTCCTTTCGCCCGCGACCGACGCCGCCTACCGTGGCTATCTGGACGAGGGGTTCGCCCGTCCCGGTGCGCGGCACGGCTGGGACACCTTCGAGATCCCGAACCTCGTGACGGTCGTGATCGACGACGACGTCGACAAAGCGGCGGACGTGGTGCGGATGAGCCTCGGCTTCTACATCGGGGGGATGGGCGCCAAGGAGGTCAACTTCCACGCGAACGTGTTCTCCCGCATGGGCTATGAGGCCGAGGTGGACAAGATCCAGGAGCTGTTCCTCGACGGCCACACAAATGAGGCCATCGCGTCGGTGCCTCTCGCGCTGGTCGAAGACGTCGCGCTGGTCGGCCCCAGGGACAAGGTCATGGGCGAACTCGAGGCGTGGCGCGAAACCTGCATCACCACGTTGTTGGTGAACGGGTCACCTTCCCATCTGGAACAGGTCGCCAACCTCGTGGCCGGCTGAGGGTCCCCGGGCGCCGATCTCAGGTGAGGACCGACCGGATCGGCTCACCGTGGATCTCGTCGCGCTGCAAGCCCTCGGGGTTCTTGACCACCTGACCGCCGAGCAGCACCCAGTCGATACCCGTCGAGTACCGCACCGGGTCGGCGACCGTGGCGCGATCGGTCACGGTCGCCGGGTCGAAGATGCACACGTCCGCGTCAGCGCCCCGCTGGAGCCGGCCCTTTCGGGCCAGTCGGGGACTCCGTTTGTCGAGGCGGCGGGCGGGCAGGATCGTCATCTTGGCCAACGCGTCGACGAGCGACAGGGCCTTCTTCTCGCGTACCCAGTGACCGAGCACCCGGCAGAAGCAGCCCGAGGCCCGGGGGTGGTTGTTCCCGGTGTCGACGATGGCGTCCGATCCGATCAGGCTGCGAGGGTGCTGGATCGCTTTGCGTACCGAGGATTCCGGAATGGCGAAAGCGACGGTCAGTGAGTTGTTCGCGCGGGCGGTGGCGAACGTGGCCTCGGTGAGCCGGTTCTTCGTGTCGGCGACCTGGAGATCCGAATAGGAGATTCTGAAGCGCTGCTGCCACCCCGGAGAAAAACGCGTCGAGCCCGCGTACGTGGCCCAGTAGTCGTACGGGTACAGGCCGAAGGTCACGTCGTGTCCGGCATCGACCGCCGCATCGATCTCCGCGAGTGCTTTGTCGATGTGCCAGGTTCCTCCGGTACTGGGCAGGTGGGCCACGTGCACCGCCGCGCCCGATTGCTCGCCGAGGCGCACGATCTCGGGCACCGTCTTGGATTCCTGGGCGTAGGACGAATACCGGCCGTGGACGAAACAGGGAACCTCATAGCGCTTTGCGACCTCGGCGAGCCCCAGCATCTCGGCGAAGTTCACCCCCGGGGTGTACTCGGGCTCCAGCGCCACGCCGAGCCACCCCTGGTGCAGCTGGGCCTCGAAGAGGTCGGCGAGCCGGCCGATCTGGGACGCC
This sequence comes from uncultured Iamiaceae bacterium, assembly GCA_964510215.1. Classification (GTDB taxonomy): domain Bacteria; phylum Actinomycetota; class Acidimicrobiia; order Acidimicrobiales; family Iamiaceae; genus JAFDWI01. The sequence continues at coordinate 5,500 of CAZEAV010000002.1, read as the reverse complement.
GTGGCCGTCGCCCCGACGTCCAGGCCGAGCTCGTGGTAGCGGACCCAATGGTCGCTGAACGCTCCGCCGAAGTTCACCGGTGACGTACCCGTGTACCGCGCGAAGAAGTGTTGCGCCCACCACCCCTGCTGCATGCCGTGCATGCCGAGGTTCGTGGTCACCCCGTCTGCGATCTTGAACCAGGCGCCTCTGGTGTCAGGCTCATAGGACAACACGTCGATGAAGCCGGGGCAGACGACCATGCCTTTCGCGTCGATCGTGTTCCGGCCATGGACGACCCCGTCGCCGAAGCCGGTGATGGTGCCCGTGTCGATACCCACGGTCACCTCGCGGTCAAAACCCGAGTCGGGGTCGATGACCCGACCGCCACGTAGGACGACATCGTAGACGTGGCCCGGGTCCGGCTGGGCCGGAGCGTTGGCCAGAGCGGGCGGCTCGTCCGGCCGGGGTCGAGGGCTCTTGGCCATCGCGGTCGGCGAGGAGGCGTGCGCGTGGTGTGAGCGGTGGTCGGCTCCGGGGAAACCCTTGAGGGCGATGGCACTGGCGGCCGCGAATGCTCCGGTGACCAGAAGCTTTCGGCGCTGCATCGATGCGGGGCGATCGTTCCCGGGTTCGGGGGATCCCGATTCGTCGGGCACGGATGAAATGTTACCGACAACGGTTGCGATCTCGATTTCGCGGCCCGGGCGCCGTTGCATCCGGTGCACCGCCAGTGATCCCTCAGGGCGTGCGGGGAGCGCCGCGGACGAACAGCACGAGCGCGATGCCCAGGCCGATGAGGCCGATGGCGATGAGCGCGTCGTCACGGGCCGGGCTTCCCGTTGCAGGCAGCGTGGTGCTCGCCCCGCTTCCGGTGATCGCGGCCTCCGGGGCGTTCACACCTCCCTGGCCGGATGTGGGCCGCGCCGACCCGATCGACGGGGTCGGTCCCGGCACCGTGGAAGTCGTGGTGGGAGGCGTGGTCGACGTCGTGGTGGGCGAAACCGTGGTCGTGGTGCTGGAAGTCGTGGTTGTCGTCGAAGTCGGTGTCGGCGGGACGGTCGTCGTTGTCGTGGTGGAAGTGGTGGTGGGTGGAACCGTCGTGGTCGTGGTGGAAGTGGTGGTGGGTGGGACGGTCGTCGTGGTCGTGATGGATGTGGTGGTGGGTGGGACGGTCGTCGTGGTCGTGGTGGATGTGGTGGTGGGTGGGACCGTCGTGGTGGTCGTCGTCGTGGTGCTGGGCGGCACCGGCTCGATCCCGGCCGCGGCACTGAGTGGGAGGATCGAGGGTCGTGCGACGCGTTGTGCCGGCGCTCCCGCGGGGCCGTACACGGCCAGATCCAGACCCGGCACCTGAGCCGTGGCGCTCACCTTCGACCGGCCGGTCGGCGAGGTGAGTCGGGTGGTGACACGTCCCGCCGCATCGGTCACCCCCCGGGCGACCCGGAGGTCGGCGCCGGTGGCCTGAAAGGTCACGGTGATGCCACTCACCCCTCGTCCGGTCGCGTCGCGCACCGATGCCGACACCGGGGTGGACACGCCCGGTTCACCCTTCGCCGGCGCGTCGAGCCGAAGCGAGAGTGGGCCGATGAGCCCCCCATGGCCGAGGCCGTCCTGCACCATCTCCCTGGCGGTGGTGAACACCGCGACGTCGTCGCCCTCGAAGCCGGCGAACTGCGCCTGGGACATCGTGGCCAGCTGCAGTGGGCCCTGTGGATAGACCGCGCCGTTCAGATCGTGCAGCGCCAGCATCAGCGCGGCAGCCTGAATACGGGTGGGATGCGAACCGTACCGTCCGAGTATCCAGGCCATCGCGGTCGACGAGGTCCGGGGGACGGCCGGTGGGGCCGCGGGACCGTAGCCGTAGTCGCTGTCGGGTGCGTGCAGCCCGTGATCGATGCACCAGACGGGACCGAGCCCGCCGAGCACGTAGCTGCCGTACCAGCTCGTCCATCCGGCGACGGTCGCTTCGTACCCGGTGCCGTGCACGACCACTGCGGCGGCTGGGCGATCGAGCGAGCCGACCGACAGTCCGACGAGCGAGATGACGGCGATCACGCAGGCGAGACCGCGAGAACGGCCGCGCAGGAAACGTTTCAAGATGATGTGCATGGCATCATGCTATCTGGAACAACATGAAACAACACGAAAAAACTTGGAAAATATGGAATCTCGTGGAATATCCCCGTCGATGGCCGGTCAGGGCCCCTGGATCAGCCGGCGGAGGCACCGGTCCACCACGTGGTCCGGACCGATGCCGCTGGTCGGCCCCGACAGCTCGTGTGCCCCGGGAACCCCGAGGCGGGACGCCGCGCGGCCACGTGCGGCGACCACGTGGATGAGCCACGCGCCGACGCGGCCGAGCTCGCGCTCGTTCGACGTCGGTGCGATGACCGTCGGTGCACAGAGCGCGGCGAGGTCCCAGTGGCCCGGTGGGGACACCCGGGCCAGGACCGCCACGGTCTGTTCCAGTGTTTCGAGTTCTGTCAGAGGATCACAGAACAGGCCATAGGAGCTTGTCGGGTGATCAGCGGGCCGGTCGACCTCGGCGTGGACGAGCACCGGTACGTACGTGCCGACACACAGCGCGTCGATCGCGAGGGCGACCCGATCGAGATCGTCGAAGGGAAACGGTTGGTAAGTCATGAGGACTCCGGTCGTGAGCTGCTCGTGTGCGAGCGGCCCGGAACGGGAGGCCGCGACCCTTGTGCGACGCCGCGAAAAGCATGCGACGCGGTAGTCATCGTGGCCGGTGGGTGTGACATCCGGCGCGGGTGACCTGCGCGGCGCCGACCGATCGCCGGTGGTGAGAAGGCTGCGGTCGTGCGCCTTTCAGGACTCCGCGGCAGCCATCGCGGCCCGGACCGCGGGGTGGGCGGGCGAGCGTGGCACACGCCCCGCCCGCCGGCCCGAGGCCGTCGCCGGCGCGGGCCCGGTCGGTCCGGCGACCCGGTCGGCGCGTCGCAGCACACCCGGGAGACGACCCTCGATCATGGTGCGGACGAGTCGGGCGTCGTTGGAGGCATAGGCGTGCGCGGCTTCGTGGCTCAGCTCACCGCCGGGGAGGTCGGCTGGGCCGATCGCGCGCCGACGGTGCCCCCGCCAACCGACCGAGCGGAGCAGCTCGTCGACCGGGATGAGCGGGCGGCGGCCGGACCGGAACAGTCGGGCGGCGTCGAGATGACGGTGGTCGTACCAGCACGCGCGGTAGGCGGATCGATGTCCGGCGAGAATCTCACCCCGGCGCGCGATGCGTGGGTCCGCCACCAGGTGCAGCCCCAGTCGTACCCCGCAGATGCCGGCGCGGTCCGCCAGATAGGGCAGATCGAAGCTGGATCCGTTCCAGGTGGCGATGATGCCGGGCGCGAGTGAGGCGATGGCCGCATCCAGTGCCTGTAACACGTGGCGTTCGGAACCGTCGAAGCTCTGCTCCCGAGCCGGCGTGGACAGCGCGACCCTCCGCAGGGGCGCGATCCGTGGATCGACGGCCCCTTGGGGAACCTCGGTTTCGATGTCCAGTCCGTACACCAGGTGATGCGGCATCGTTCCCCCTGACCCGGGATGGTGATGCATCGATCCTAAAAACTCGGCGCCGCCGATTGGTGGACCCTTCACAGACGGAGCGCCGCGATCGACGCGACCGCGGACCGCTCGCAGGTCGCCAGGCGCACATGGCCGAAACAGGGTTCGCCGGCGAACGCGTCGATCAGCACCGACACCGCGTTGTTCCGCTCCGAGAGATACGGCGCGTCGATCTGCGACGTGTCCCCGGTGAACACCACCTTGGAACCCTCGGCGACCCGGGTGAGAATCGTCTTCAGTGTTGTCGCCTCGAGGTTCTGGGCCTCGTCGACCATGATGAAACTGCCGTGCAGGGATCGCCCCCGCAGGTGCGTGACCGCGTCGAGTAGCAGCTTGTCCCGTGCGGCCATCTCCTCCATCACCGCCCGGGCATCGGCGTGGCTCCGTCGGTCGGTGAGTGCGACGAGCGCATCCATGATCGCTCCCATCCACGGGTCCAACTTGTCCTCCAGGGAGCCGGGCAGAAAGCCGATCTCGGCTTTCCCGACGGGGACGACCGGCCGGTAGACGCACAGCCGGTCGTAGCGCTTGTCCTCCATGACCTGTTCGAGCCCTGCCGCCAGGGCCAGGATCGTCTTGCCCGTGCCCGCCGTGCCGTCGAGCGCGACGACCGACACCTCGGGGTCACACAGCAGCTCCAGGGCGAAGTGCTGCTCCTTGGATCTGGGTCGCAGGCCCCAGGCTTCCGGCGTGCGGCCCAAGGGCCGAAGTGTCGTGCCGTCGCAACGGCACAGCGCGGACTGGCTCCCGTGTCGCAGCACCACGAACGTGTTCGGGTGTGCGACGAAGGTGCCGGCCTCCAGACAATCGCCGATGGGAACGGGAGCCCGATCGGTGAACAGGCGGTCGATGACCTCGGCCTCGACGTCGAGGGAGGCGATGTCGCAACCCGCTCGGTTGGAGCCGCGATCCCGGTGGTGTTCGCAGGCCTCCAACCCGACCTGTGCGGCTTTGATCCGCAGCGCCGCGTCGTTGGAGACGACCACCGTCGGCGCCACCCGACGCTGGCCCAGCGCGGCTGCCAGCAGCCGATTGTCCGCCCGGGTGGGATCCAACCCGAAGCCGGCGATCTCGTCCAGCGCCAGTCCGTTGGTCTCGATGTGCAGCGTGCCGCCGTCGGGCAGGGCGACGGGGGTGCCGATGTTGCCGCCGTTCACGCGGCGCAGGTTCTCGATCGTGCGGATCACCTCGCGCGCGGCGCGGCCCACGTCGTCGGGTCGGGTCTTGTGGTGGTCGAGTTCCTCGACCACCACGAGCGGAATCACCGCGGCGGCCTGGGGGAACGCGAACAGTGACTCGGGGTCGGCGATGAGCACCGAGGTGTCCAGCACCATGTGTGGCGTCGCGGTGGGCGGCGTGCGGTTCGCGTCCGTCGGCGGAGTGAGTAGGTCGGTCACTTCGTTTCCCCTTGTTCTGAAGGCGCGAACTGGTCGCGCGACATGGATGGAGCCTCTGCGCCCGCGGCCGCGCGCCGGATCGCTCCCGACGCCGTCTGACCCCCGATGCTGCAAGCGTGCCGCGTGACCGCCGTTGCCGGAGCGGGCGTGCTCGGTCCCGTCACCGACCACCGTGATTCGGAACAGAGGTGATGGGTCCATGCAGGCTGCAGGCGCTCACAACGCATCTGGGCCCCCAGTCAAGTCCTCCCGCGTGCCGATTTGGTGGATCCCCGCGCCGCCGGGGTGACCCGGGGTCAGGCGAGGATGCGGTAGCGGGGGTTGAGCATGGCGAGGTGCCCGTGGTGGGATCCGACGACGCCGGTGACTCGGAGGCGGGTTCCGGGTGAGATGCCGGCGATGGTGCGTCGTCCCAGGAACACCACGGCGATCGATCCGGTGTCGTCGGTGAGGGTGATTTCCAGGGTGGCGACCCCGGACCACGGTTGGACGCGCATCGATTGGACGCGCCCGGAAAGGTCGATGCGGTCGCGGAATCTGAC
>CAZEAV010000001.1:0-27919 GCA_964510215.1 uncultured Iamiaceae bacterium | reverse complement strand
GCGCGCAGCGAGTTCATCAGGTCCTCGGCCTCGCGGCCCGTGGCCGTGACGGCAAGGATCGGGTGGCCCTTGACGTGCTCCTGGGCACCGGCGAGGGCAGCCACCAAGGGGCCGCGGGCACCGGATGCCACGGCGACGTCGACCAGCGGCAGCCCGGTCTCGGCCGCCTCGAGGACTGCGGTGACCCCCTCGTCCTGGGCGAGGACGTCGAGCAACGGGGTGAGGCTCATGCGCGGGGGCTCCTAGTGGCTACGCGGAGGTTGACAGCACGAAAGCCCCTGTCCGACGAATCGGCAGGGGTCCGACGACAAGGGTACGCCCAGACCCACAACGAGAAACACACCCCACACCACCCGAAGTCAAGCCGGATCGTGGTCAGAATTCCTCTATTTCTCCTACCAAACTAGACGGCGTTAGTTAGTGTCATCGGTATGGATCAGAGTCACCGAATCGGCCTCCATGACTCGGGCCTGCCGGGCGAGCGCCCGGTCGCGGCCCGCAGTACACCCTTGCCGGGCGAGGAGAACGCGACCGCGCGGCTGCGGTTGGGAAGGCAGGGTATGCAGTGTTCGATCCAATGATGACGATCACGTCGTTCGGGATCGGCATCATTGTCGGTCTGACGGGCATGGGTGGCGGTGCCCTCATGACTCCGGCGCTCGTGCTCCTGTTCGGAGTTCCTCCGCTAGCCGCCGTTTCGAGCGACTTGGTGGCGAGCGCGGTGATGAAGCCCGTGGGATCTTTCGTGCACCTGCGCCACGGCACTGTCAACCTCGGCCTGGTCAAGTGGCTGGTCGCGGGGTCGGTCCCGGCAGCCTTCGGCGGTGTCCTCATCGCCCGGGCGCTTGGAGACGGGAAGCAGGTACAGGAGGTTATCCAGGTCGCATTGGGGATAGCTCTGCTCATTGCAGCCACGGGACTGACCGTCCGCGCCTACCTGCGGTTGCTGGAGCGTGCGCGGCGCCGGGACGGCAAGGGAAAGGCCCTCCCCAGTGGACCCCCAGTTCTCAGGGTACGTATCGTGCCCACGGTCCTTGTGGGCGTCGCCGGCGGTGTGGTCGTTGGTCTGACTTCCGTGGGAGCCGGCTCAATCATCATCATCGCGCTGATGGCACTGTACCCAGGTCTCAAGGCGAGTGAACTCGTCGGCACCGACCTAGTTCAGGCGGTGCCGTTGGTCGCGGCTGCCGCTCTGGGGCACGTGTTCTTCGGTGATCTGCACATGGGTGTGACGCTGTCGTTGCTCGCGGGGTCGATCCCAGGAGTGTGGATGGGCGCGCACCTCTCCTCGCGGGCACCAGGCGGGCTGGTCCGCCGCGCGCTGGCGTTCGTTTTGCTGGCTTCCTCGCTGAAGATGTTGGGGATGCCAACATCGGTGACCGCCTTGGTCCTTGTCCTGGCCCTTCTCCTGGCGCCGCTGTTGTGGATGACGATCCGTCGCCGTCATGGGTTTCCGGCCATGGCGCGCAGCATCACCCTCCCAAGGCGGGACAAACTACTTATGCGGTAGCGGGATCGGCCCCAACTCTCGAGGCCCTCAACCAAGGTGAGCTGAGCGGTTCCGTCGGATCAGAGCGAAATACACCAACACCAGCAGCAGTCCGACGAAGGACTCCTGACTCCTCCCGATGTAGTCCAGTGTTTGCGGCACCAACCCGTGCCCCACTCGTCGCTCGACTCCAAGGGCCACCACAACTACCGGGATGGCGATCAGAAGTCCATAGAGAGTTGGCCGCATCCACGGCTGGTTCTCGGCCCGAAAGTCAAGAATCGTGCGATCGAGCAAATCGAAGGCCCAAGGCGCCAAGACTACGATCGTCAGTCCCTCTGCGAGAGTTCGCCACAACGACTCGGGCCACAAGCCCACACCACCGACGATTGCCAGAAGGAGAACGATGGAACAGACGTGCGGCCACCAGCCCAAGGGCCGCCGCAGCGAGACGTATGGAACCAGCACCGCCAGCGCGAAGAAGGTCTCGTTCAGCGTCTTGACAGAGCCGGGGAGGTCGGTCACCAGGAGAACGACCGTGATCACGCCACAGAGAGCGCCAAGCGCCGCCCCGAGCTTCACCAGTCGCTCATATGGAAGTCTCCACACACCCCACTGGATCCAAGCGCCCAGGAGCAGCGCGAAGACGTAGGCCTCGCTGTCGTCACTGATGTGTGACGCCATGGAACCAGGTAGCACAGCGCCAAGTGCACCTGTGAAGATGGCCAACATCAGGACGGCGAGGCCGCCGTAAAATAGCACCATCAGAATGGCTCTAGCCCGCTGCTCTGTGCCCGTGAGGGCGTCCACACTCCGGATAGTCATAATCCGGATGTTAGGGCCCTCAGGGACATCGGCGCAGGTTTTCTATCGAACTTCCGAAAGTCGTTCACTCACACTCAGATCAGGCCCCGACCTTATACCCATATCGGATCATCAGCGGCAAGCAAACGGAGGCACATGAGGCACGATCCTTGCGGCTCAGCCCAGTTCGCCACTCCTCATCGAGAGTCAACTGTGTGTCACCGGTCGAGAACCGAATGGGGTTACCTTTCACCGTGTGCGTCTGACGCAAAGAAACACCGCTTCTGCTATGGAACGCGAGGCTCTCTTGGTTGATTCCGAGCCATGTTGCAATTTCGAAGAATTTCTTCTTCGGATCGGACATAAGATCTTCATAACGGACGCGAAGAAATCGCCCCTCGGGAACTGCCAACCGTCGGACCAATTCGATCTCAGTGTTGCACGCTAGCCATTGACGCGACGTCTCTAATACGGATCGCCTAACGAGTTCGGCACCTTCGCCATGTGCGCCATGACGCTTCGTGCGCTTTGCGCGAGAGTACGCAACGGCCCTTGGGTCGCGCACTATGTGTATGACCGACGTCTCGGCTCCGGGAGCCGCGATCGCGCTCAACGCTCCACCGGCGCGTTTGCTGCTGTCGACAACGACACTCACACCTTGGTTCCCCACAGCCGAGTAGAGTCGATCGAGCAGTTGGGCGTACTCAAATGTTCGGCCATGGCGCTTGAGGTCATAAAGAATGCGCGGAGCGTGCCGAATTCTGGTTGTTGACTTCCGCAGCCGCTGCCACCGCGCCAAATCAATATCAGCCGTCGCAACGACCTCTTTCCAAAAGGGACACTCCACGAGGGAGTGGGAGCAACCACACTGCTGCCCTGCGATATCACGTGGTTTCCCCAGATACTCCAACTCGCCGACGTGCTCCACTCCTGGTGCAGTCGCCAAAACATTGCCCAAGATGGTTGTTCCAGATCGTTCAGCTCCAGCGATATAGAGCACTCGTGGCACGTTGCTCACCCCTGGGCGCCACGTTTGCCGTGGCCACCCATCATGTCTTCCACGTCTACCAACGTTACCCCTTACACGCTAACCAGCGAAACTCACGCGGAAACAGCCCGTGTCGGAACCCACCGTTGCCTTGAACTGCCAGACTCCAGGACTTGCGACGGGTACACGCGCGCCATAGTAGGTCCAGCCGTTGGCATTCCCCACGTTCTTGGATGTCACGGTCTTCGACTTGCCTTGTGAGGACGTGACAGTGACCTTCAGCGTTGCATTCTTACCGGCATGTTCAGGGATGAATACCAAGTACACCTTGGCGGCTTTGTTTGCCTTGGACTGGGCCTTGAACTGATTCCTGGCTTCGACGAAGTCGCTCGCTGCCATGCTCCCGGAGCGGACCGTACGTTGCGAGCTGTTGACAGTGACGCAGGTGCTTGATGAAGGGCCGGCGATCGATTTCAGAAGAGCCTGCTGGTTTGGCCCCCGGGTCCCGCCCGTCCCCTCGACGTCAGCAACTGGCTGGCGAGTTGCCTTGTCACGGTCCTTCGAGCTCTTCTTCTGACCGACGTGGGGAGCCGGCTGGCTGGACGCCTTCGACTTCTTCGGTTCAGACTCGCCGGAACGCGTGGCGTCTGGCGTTGCAGTGCCAGCACTTGACGACTCCGCGTTGCTCGAGTCCCTATGGACCGAACCGGACGTCGCTTGCGGGGTGGACGTTGACGTAGCCTTCGGACTCGACGGCACTTGCGTCTGCTCCGACGCCCCCTGAGACGAGACCGACGGCGAACTGCAGCCGCTAATGCCCAACCCCACAGCGAGGAGAGCGGCCCCCCACCATGGCCTGGCAGATCCCGGTGTACTCACTTGTGGCTCCCACAGTTGCTGGCCCTGCGCTCGCGGCAGATTCCTCGAGTCGCTCTGACACTGAGTCTAGGTTCGGTACGCCCGGCCCGAAGGTGATTCCCCAACATTGCTCGTCACGCTCCACTCTCGGGGGTGAGGGCGATGGTCCACATGGCTGCCTTGCCACTCTGTGCATCCGTGGTTGCGGTCAGCCCGCCGTACTCGCCTGCCGAGACAGCCTGGTCGGAGTCACCGACCAAGAAGCTGTAGCGACCAGCCCCGGCCCCTACCGCGGTATCGCGCGCGGTGACAGCCTTTGGAGCCGACCATTCCGTCGTACCCGATGACTTGTCCGCCCAGTAGGAGATCACCAGATCGCCGGCCGCCGCCGTCACGGTCGGAGTCACATGGGTGGCGGTCCTGCTATCCCCCGCATGCGCCGCCACCACATCGGTGGGATCAACACCTGAGTACACACTCACCGACAACGCGCCCTTGGTGTACTTGTCCACACTCAAGGTCACCTTCGAACCCACATCAGCGGTCACCACCGGCTTGGTCCAGACGGTCGACCGGATAGAGCCGTTCTCGAAGGTCCCGACCTGAGTCCAGTCATCTCCCACGCCAGTCCACGTGGCGTCGCTGGCCTGAGTGAAGAACAACACCATCGTGTCGCCAGGACTCGCCGACTCCGGAATGGTCACCGACTTCGATTTCGACGCGCCTGTCCCCGAGTGCGCGCCATCGACGTACGCAATCGAGCTCTCCGGCGGAGCCGCTGGAGTCACCTGCTTCGACACCGACGCAGTGGCACCATCATTATCCGTGACCGTCAACTTCACGGTGTAATCACCAGCGGTCGAATACGCGTGAGACGCCGTCTTTCCGGCACCACCCGAACCATCGCCGAACTCCCACGCATACGACGCCACAGACCCATCCGGATCCGACGACCCAGACGCATCAACATCACACACATTCTGCTGGCACGACGCCTCAAACGCTGCCACCGGCGGCTGATTCTTGGGAACAGAGCCAGGGGTGAGGGCGATGGTCCACATGGCTGCCTTGCCACTCTGTGCATCCGTGGTTGCGGTCAGCCCGCCGTACTCGCCTGCCGAGACAGCCTGGTCGGAGTCACCGACCAAGAAGCTGTAGCGACCAGCCCCGGCCCCTACCGCGGTATCGCGCGCGGTGACAGCCTTTGGAGCCGACCATTCCGTCGTACCCGATGACTTGTCCGCCCAGTAGGAGATCACCAGATCGCCGGCCGCCGCCGTCACGGTCGGAGTCACATGGGTGGCGGTCCTGCTATCCCCCGCATGCGCCGCCACCACATCGGTGGGATCAACACCTGAGTACACACTCACCGACAACGCGCCCTTGGTGTACTTGTCCACACTCAAGGTCACCTTCGAACCCACATCAGCGGTCACCACCGGCTTGGTCCAGACGGTCGACCGGATAGAGCCGTTCTCGAAGGTCCCGACCTGAGTCCAGTCATCTCCCACGCCAGTCCACGTGGCGTCGCTGGCCTGAGTGAAGAACAACACCATCGTGTCGCCAGGACTCGCCGACTCCGGAATGGTCACCGACTTCGATTTCGACGCGCCTGTCCCCGAGTGCGCGCCATCGACGTACGCAATCGAGCTCTCCGGCGGAGCCGCTGGAGTCACCTGCTTCGACACCGACGCAGTGGCACCATCATTATCCGTGACCGTCAACTTCACGGTGTAATCACCAGCGGTCGAATACGCGTGAGACGCCGTCTTTCCGGCACCACCCGAACCATCGCCGAACTCCCACGCATACGACGCCACAGACCCATCCGGATCCGACGACCCAGACGCATCAACATCACACACATTCTGCTGGCACGACGCCTCAAACGCTGCCACCGGCGGCTGATTCGGCTGTTGTCCTGGACCGGCCAGGAACAGCCCCCGCGAAGCCCAGTCGTTGCCATCGATTCCGGGTCCGCTCACGGAGGTGAGCGATGCCCCATCCACCGAAGTCCCGTCGAAGTCCACTCGCTTGAGGTCCCCGGTCTTACGGTCAGCGAAGTAGATGTGCCCATTGGAGTAGAACATCCCTGCCGTGTTGCTGAAGTCGCCACCGCTGACCCGGAACGTATCCGAGCCGATGATTCCGCTCTCTGGCTGGAACCAACGCGCATAGAGCTGGGTACTTCCTAAGCGCGAGTAGTAGAGCTTCCCGTCGAGGTAGAACATGCCAGCGACGGAGTTCATCTGACCGTAGACGTCCGGTTTCGCACCTCGGTACGTCTGACCCGAGCCGGTGCTGACGTTGGACCAGTCTGGGTCGTCGTACGGGTCGATCTTGATTGCTGGGCCGAATGTCGTGCCGTCGAACGTGCGCTTGTACAGGTATCCGTCGGAGGATCCGTAGAAGAGCTCATTGTTAATGACGAACGAACCTCGAACCGTGGACCAGTCAATACCGTCCGTCGTCACGGGGGAAGTCTGCCCAGCGCTGGTTCCGTCGAAGCTACGCTCCAGGAGTCCGGCTGTGGGCGGAGTCGCGTCGTCCCCCTGTTTTAGGATCTCGATTCCATCGATCAGAGGGTTTTCCACCTCGTGCGTGAAGTCGATGTCGACCTCTCCGTCACTGACGATGTCGAACTGCTGCATCGTTCCAGTCTGGTCACCGACGTCCGCCACGATGTCGTAGTTCGGCAACACCGTCGATCCATCGAGTGCCACATCAAACACCCGCTGGCCGGGCTGACTCGTTCCCGAGTACCTATTCGCGAAGTAGAGTCGCACCTCTACCTTCGTGCCCTGGGTCACCGGGAAATGCCACTTCATCTCTCCCCCGTCACCCTTGCTCCCCGAGTCGTACCGCTCCGAGTCGAAGATCGCATTAGGCGTCGTCGCCGGGACCGATGTGCTCATCGATGCGCCGCTTGACCAGGCGGACGAGGAACTCCCGCTGTTGCGGAAGGCAGCGCCAGGATCGCTGTCGCTCTGGTCTGCCATCCAGTCCGGGCCGCTGTCCAACGCCGCCAAGGCGGGCCCACCAGCATTGACGCGGAAGAGGACGTTCGTGTTGCCCGCGGCCTGAGAGAGCGGACTCGCGAGATACACGTCCGAAGGCAGGGAGGGCGTCTTGGGCTCAGGCACGGTCTGGCCGCCTGAAACCGGGAAAAATCCAATTCGCTGGCGCGTGTACTTACGATTGCCGATGTAGTCGGTGTCGCTACCCTCATAGAGACCGCTAGGTGTTGCGAACAGCGCTTGGGTCCCCACACCACGAGGATGCCGCGCCGCGTTCCACGAGAATGGCACTCCCGTCTTGGGGTCCAACGCAGCTAGCCCCGGCCGCGGCACTGCCCCCTGGCCCGCGTAGTCGTACCCAGTGGAGTTGTTCATCCACCGCTCGTGGCCACCCACATACACCGCAGCAGAGGTGACGGCGACAGCGGTCAACGTGTCCTGGCCCGTGTAGTCGATCCAGGTGGGGCGGATGTTGCTTCCCGTCGCATTGGTCTCAAATCTGGCTGCGGAGTCGCACGTAGAGTTGGTCCCATCACTGTTCGTGCCGCTACCACCTGTGGCTGTGACGACGAAGTAGTCGCCGTCTGGCGAGACGTCCACTGCTCTCATGTAGGTGTCAAACGCCCAGTTGAAGCACGCGGCTGAATATGCCAGCGTCGACCAGTTTTCATCCAGGGACGCGGAGTTCGGACCCAGGTCAATCATCGCGATCTGGTCCCGCGGCTCTCCATTCACGGTCGTGAAGTTGCCGATAACCGTCATCCGCGACCCGTCCGGGGTGACGTCCATGGCTACTGCGCCGACTCCGCCCTTGGCCTGGCCTGGTTGTCCCCGGTAGTTGTGATGACCGGCGAGTTGAAGGTCTACATAGGATTCCACAGCACCCGTCGTGGGATTCAAGGAGACCAAGCCGGCATGCGCCTTGCCTCCCACCTTCGTGAACTTTCCGGCAACGAGAAGGTGACCGCCTGACAAGCGCACTGTCGTCACGCCACCACCGGTGATCGAGGCGGGATTGAAGCCTTGGACACGCTGGCCGGTCTTGAGATCCAGCAGAGCGACTCCTCGCTGCGCCGTGCCATTGACAGACTTGAAGTTGCCGCCCACATAGACGGTGTCATCAGTCGGTCCCGGCTCAACCGACTCCACTGCGCCGTCAAGGGTCGGGTTGAACTGAGCCTCAATCGCACCGCTTGACTCATCGAAGGCAACGACGTAGTCGCGAGACACACCAGTGGACCCGCCCGGGGGCGCGACGCTAGTGAAGGTGCCTCCAGCGACGATCCGCGACCCGACCTTGGTGATCGTTCGGGTGGCACCGTTGAGGATGTTCGGCGTGTTGGTTCCTGGGGTGGTGCTCACCAGCCGATCCAGGGGAGCGTTCACGGCTGCGGCCGGCAGCATGGGCTGCAAGGCAAGTGCTACGCCGACAACGAAGGCGGTGATCGCCGCTAGCAAGGACTTGCGCATGGTCGTTCCTCATGGTCATTTGGCTGGTGCGTTAAGTGGTTCCACGGACACCGCAGCCGCTTCTCGATTACCCTGTGGAAGACGCTAGCGGTCGACGGGCCTCTTGGAAGCGAAATCCCCAGATTCGTCCACCGAACTCCAGCCAGTAAAACTGGGCCGCCGATCCGGCCTTGGGGCACTGAGCCTCAAGGGCCACTGCCTACCCTGGCGATGCGTGAGGAGGCGCCGTGCAGGATCCACAACCCGACCGCAGTCCGATTCTCGTCACGGGAGTGCCGCGGTCCGGCACAACCTGGCTCGCACGGCTTCTCGCGACATGCCGAGGAACGGCTCTAGTGGGTCGTGAACCCATGAACCCTCACCAGGGCCAGTACCGGCTGGGTGGAAGCGTGACTGGTTGGTCGAGGATCACTCATCCCACAGCACGGCAACGGCGATTGCTGACCCGCACATACAAGGGCAGGAATCCATGGACCTACGGACGCTATGGACACCGCCAGTGGGCGGCGCCGTTGCCGTGGACCCGCGTCGTGATCAAGGACCCCTTCGCTCTCCTCTCCGTTCCGGCGATACAGAGGACGACTGGGGCGACGGTGGTGGTGGTCTATAGACATCCGGCTGCCGTTCTGGCCAGCTACCGCCGCATGGGGTGGCGACCCGACACCCGAGAGGTGGCAGATCTCCTACCCGTGGCACCACAACCTCTGAAGGAACCGCCCGTAGAATGCAGCGACGCATTGGCCGGCCAAGCTCGTGCTACGTCGATGGCGGCCTTTTGGCAGGTTCTGCATCGCATGGCTCTCGGCCCCATGCGAGCCAATGATCGAGTCATCACGGTGAGCCACGAAGAACTGTCCGTTGGTGGGGTCGGTGCTGCGCGTCGGCTGGTAGAGGAACTTGGGTTGGAAGCCGACCCACACCGTATCGAGCAGCTCATGAGGCCCCGCCGTCCCAAGGAGGTCGACGAGCATCGCCTCCACAACCTCTCGCGGTCTTCGGCCGAGGCGTCACAACAGTGGAGGACTCGCGTTCCTGCGCACGAACTAGATCAGATAGAAGAACAAACTCAGGATGTGCGATCAGAATTGAACAAGCTGAGGCTGCGGTTGAACGGAGGGCCTTACAGAGGAATCTAGGAGCCGCCACCTGTTGGTGATCGATGGTTTCTGTCTCCCGCTACATCTAGCCTGTCGACCCAGGACGAGAGCCCCGCCTCCTTAACGGCCTGTAGCACCTTTGCATTGTTTGTGATGCGGTAATCGCACATGTCCGTGTAGCTGCTCCACAACTGGACTGCCTTGATCTGTGGATACCGTTCCAGAACGTTTGGTATTTTCGCGTACCAGTCCGCTGTCACCTCCGGATCTGCCGCATAAAGCGCTGATCCCGTCTCACTGATCATCATGGGCTTGTTCGTATCTATTCCCAGTCTTGGCCCTTGTGAATGCACCCAATCGTAGAATATCGTCATCTTTTCTCCGAAGGACACCTTCTTGGCCAAGGTTATCCGGCCGTTCCTGCACCCAGAAGTGTTGTAGACGTTCCAGCTGATCCAGTCGACGAACTTGTTGCCAGGCCACAGGCGGGCCGCGTTCCGCAAGTTATCACGCCCTCCGGTCATCACCCATACCCAGACAGCGTTATGCGCGCCAGCTCTCTCATAGAGCCGGTAGAGATGCCGCCATGCTGCGCGAAAGTCCGCCCCGTCTCCCAACCGTCCGAACTTCTTTTTTTGACTCGCCTCTTGTTCGAAGGTCACGAAGACGGGGACTTTAAGCCGAGCGATACCTTGGGCTTGCGCAAAAAGGGTTGAGTCGAACTCACCACGTGCTACTTGCGCCCACGTAACGGCAGCACCCGGGTTGCCAAAGTCGCGGGCGGCAATCGACGTGTGCAGGATTGCGCCCCGAGAGACGACTTCCTTCTCTTCGGCTGTCGGAATGACGTCATTGACATCGTGATAGGTGTAGTCGATGTCGAACGGCCTTCCAACCAACTCGCCCATGGCAAAGAAGTCGGCAGCAGTGCTGGACGGGAGGTCGATCCCCCAGAGGACGCCGCAACTAGGCACGAGCTTCGGTGACAAGGTGCATGTCGCGCCCGGTTGCTGCCGAGCCGCCCCGCTGCCGTCATCGCCCTCGGCCCCAGTTGCAAGAGACCCTGTTGCCCGGCTGGTGACCACCGGTGCCGGCTGGCTATTTCCTGCTGGCGTGCAGGCCACTACCGCAAAGCACAGGCAGCAGACGAGGACAAATACGATTCTGCGCACTCCACCCCAGCTTTCGCATGCCAGGCCCGGCCATTGTGATGGCTAAGAGTTCCGGGACGAGCCTCGGCCAAGCCGGCGCTTCTCCCGCAGAACCATCTTTCCGTAGGCCATCAGATCCAGTGAATATCGCTTCCACAAACGACCAGGCTCTCGGGTGAGCCGGTAGAACCAGCCCATTCTGAGCTTGTTGGCCCATCCCGGATACCAATAGACCCGTTCGGCGAGGTGGTCGAGGTAACTACCCCCCGTGATAATCACGGGGACATTGAGCCTCTCAACGACTTGGGCGACCCACTCCTGTTGCATCGGCGTTGGAATCGACACATGGAGAACATCCGCGCCCGACGCGTTGATCTTGTCGACCATCATGTCGACATCGTCCGAATCATAGCGTCCCGGATGTCCACGCTTGACATCCCAATACCCGTGCAGCGCCCCAGCAATCGGCAGGCCGGGGAAGGTGTCCATCAAGTTTCTGGCTGCTTTCTCAGGCACCCCTTCGGCGCAACCAAACAGGAAGTTTGAATAACCCTTGTCAGCGGACAATTGGAAGACCTTGGGGCAAATGTCGTCGTTGCCCTGCCGGTCTGGCACAGGAAGGCCTAACCATCTACCGCCCATGACGATTCCCCACCCATCGGGCAGGACAATGTCGAACAGATTCATTTTGGCAACCAGCCCAGGCGTCCTGTGCCCGCGCAACACGTAGTCAGGGTTCACAAACGACACCAGAAGGCGTGAGCGAGTGGCGACCGCTTCACGGACCGCCTCGACGAACTGCTCATCTGAAAGACATGACAGGCCGATTCCGAGGAAGTCGTGCTTGCGGGCCCGGTATGCCGCTCCCAACTCTCTCGATAGACCGCTGACCGTCATGTCGGCGTCCTCGCCCGAAGGCGGCGATGTCTCCTGAACCTCTGACGTGCTCATACCAAACCCTCCCACTTCAACAGATCTCGAAGACCCTCCTCGAGATCGTATTCGGGTCGCCACCCGATCTCTCTTAGCCTTGTAGCGTCACCAAGCAGATGGCCGTCCCCATCCCGCATCCGATGAGCGACCTGCTCGACATCCAGTTGGGAACCGATGATTCGCTCTATGGTCGCGATGACGTCGCCGATAGAGGTGCCGACACCAGTACCAACGTTGTACGTCTCAAGCGTGGAGCTCGCGACCTGAGCTGCCATCACCAAGCCACTCGCGATGTCTCGCACGAAGATCAAATCACGCTTTGGCCACAGATTTCCCAACTCAAGCGTTTCGTCAGCCTTCATGCGTTTGATGATCTCCGGCAACACATGCGGGTTCGTTTCCCGCGGGCCGTAGGCGTTGAAAAGCCGGGCGATCACCATTCTGACGTCTGGGCGATCGTCGTGGAATCGGCGAATAACCTTCTCGCCCAGCCATTTTGACAGCCCGTAGATCTCCTCGGGATGCAGGTCCGACGCCTCAGTCCACGCTTCGTCACCGAACCCATAGGTGGCGCCGCTCGACGGAAAGGTGAAGCTGCTGAGCGCTGGTGTCGTGCTGGCCCGGACTACCTCTTCAAGGCCCAGCACATTCACATCCAGGGCCTCGGTCGGGTGCGCGATGCAGTACGGAATGAAGTGCAAAGCGGCCATGTGGAAGACGGCATCGGGCTCAAAGTCCGATACGGAGCGGAGGTCACGTCGGCTACGGACGTCGCCCTCGACCACGGTCACCCGTCCCGTCGCCGCCGCCTCTTCCAAATGCTCATGTTTGCCCAAGCTGAAATTGTCGAAGACCAGTACATCCGTCCCGGCCTGACTCAGCAGATCCACGACGTGAGAGCCGATGAAGCCCGCTCCCCCGGTCACAACTGCGCGTTTCATTCTGGTCGTCTCTCCTCAACGACGGGGATGGATGAGTGCCTGGCACTGCCTGAGCAGAGTCTGGTTTGGCATGCCGCAAACGCTACCCGCCCTACTGACAGCGCGTCCTCACTTTGCACAAAATCGCTGGCACACAGACGTATTCGAGCTGAAAGGCGCCGGGTTTCAACGCTACCAACGCGGGCTACCACGGTACGCGGTCGTGAAGGACGTCTTCCAGGTCAAGGTTGTATGGGCGATAGTGCACTTCCAAAGCGTGCTGCACGTCCTTGGACATCGGAGAGCTCGGCTCAGCGTTGTGCTGACGGAAGTCCTTGGGGACACACATGTCAAGTTCAAGGAACTCCAGCAACCGTGCATACTCCTTGGCTGGGCACCTAAAGAAGCGCTCGCTCATGACGACGTGCACCTGCTCGCGACCGAAGTGGGCAAAGACTCGCTCCAGCTGCTCGGCGTATTGGCCCCGGCTTCGATGCGCCTGGTGCCTATGGCAAAAACTCTCGTACGTCACATCAGAAGCCATGCGGGCGACTTCCCCCGCCAGACGGTCATCCTCGAGTTCTAGAGCGCGCTCGAAGGTCTCCCACTCATACCCCCGAGACGACTCGTGTTTCCAACTCGAAAACGCGCGATTAACCGGGTTCCGGAGCATGACAACGATTCGTACGTCCGGTAGCTCTTGCGCGAGACGCTCGATGGCAAAAGGATGGAAGAGATAATAGCCGCTGGCTTCAAAGGTGACGCAGCCGGATCTCCGAGATGGGCGCGAGACCGGAAAGTGACCATAGTACCAAGATCGGGGCTGCGCGAAGTTGAGGTCAAAGTACCGAACACCCTTGCTCACCGCAGGCCGCAAGACTTGTGGATGCGTCGAAAGAGTTCGGAAGAGAGAGGTGGTTCCAGACCGCGATGCACCAACCATCACGAACGATGGCTTCATCCGGATAGCTGGCGTCGCGCGACCGAGTTGCAGATAACTGCGCTCCACGACGCTGTGTAGACGCGTGGGCACGAGTCGTCGAACGTTGATCATACGTTTCCTCACACCAGTTCGCGGCCGAATCGAGCGGCCAACCGGCGCATACGTGCCGCATCCGCTCCAGATATGGCATGAGCGAGAGCGATTAGAGGATACGGCGAGACCGGCCACTGATACATGCTCTTGAGCGAGCCCCCGAGGGCTGCACGGCGTTGCCCGAGGCACGACCGGACGAAGGCGATCTGTCCGAGTATCCGAGCGTAGCCACGACGCGATCCACGTATTTCAGGATGCTTCTCCAAGAACGCCTCGAGTCCTGCAAGCGTGTTGGCGTAGCGATCCGTGTAGTAGGACTCACCCCTGCGGATGTCCACCAAGACCTGCCGGACGATGCCGATGCGGCCCACGCGGGACGCACGGAGCACCCAGTCGTAGTCCTCCCCGTAACCGTTTGGGAGCCCTTCGTCATAACGCCCCACCTTGGCGTAGGCATCTCGCCACATCAGGAGACTGGACGAGTGCAGTTCCTTCACGCGATTCCGAAGCAGGGACTCACGGGAGACGGTGTCGGACCGTCCTGGCCAGTCGACGGGCTCCTTGCCTTCGCTGACCAACCTCAGTCCAGAGCCAACCAGCAGCAAATCCTTGTGTGTGAGAAGGTGCTGGACCTGAAGCTTCAACTTTTCGGGGTGCCATCGGTCATCATCATCGCACGTGGCTATGAGCGCTCCACTGGCGTGATCGACACCGGTGTTACGCGCTCCCGCCAAGCCTGCTCCGTGCTGGTTTGACAGCACCTTCACCTCTCGGCCTGGTTCGCCCAGTTCCCTCAGAAGGTGGTCCGCGGGTTCCCGGTCATGGATGACCAAGCACTCGATTTCCCCTTCATAGGTCTGGTCCATGACTCCACGGATTGCCTGCCGAACCAACTCCGGTCGACCGTGTGTAGGGAGGAGAACGGACACGCAGGGCAGTGGCTCAGTTGCACTCTCTGGCTCAGAAGGCCGGGGGCTCTCCGCTGTGGAGCGCTTCAACTGTTCGCCCCTGGCACGCCTCCGCACCAACAGGGTTTCAGGGAACGTGATGGCTGACACAGCGATCCTGTCGCGCCACGGCATTTTCGAGCGCCACTCTTCATCCGCTCGTACTCTTATCTCACCGGCACGGAATCGAGAAGGGTTCCCCGAGACACCATGGCTGGACCCAAGCATTATGGCTCCACCGTGAATGTGTTGTACGCCCGCTTCGGACTGGCTCAGGCCAAGTTCCTCCAGCGCACGCGACACTTCTCGCGCCGGGTACTTGACGAAGTCTTCGTAGCGGACTCGAGAGATTGGTGTTCTCGCCACACCAAGGGCTTTGATCTCCGCGTCTATGAGGCGCCAATTCAAAGCAGCCCTCTTGGGCCCGATGTGCCACATCGTGGTTTGATGAGAATGCGAGTGTGGCCGCTCTACATTGCTTTTTGCGTGGGAATAGGCGACCCCTCTGGGGTCGCGGACCAAGTAGATGACCCTGACGTCGATCCCCGCACGAGAAAGAGCCAGCGCCTGAGACGGCCACTTGCTGGCATCGACCACGAGGCCGGCCCCGGACTCCTCAGCAATAGCCGCGTATAGCGCCCTACTCCACTCCCCATACAGGCCGATGGGTGATCGTTGGCTCACCCGGGGGCGCGGGAGGAGATGCTGAGGAATCCGGCGCTGCCGCACGAGCTGCTGTTGCAGGCGCGCATGGTCACGCGCTCCATCCTCAGCCCAGCCGCCGTAGGCGCGCTTCCCTACCGCAGTCCAGAACGGACACTCAAGAAAGGGCTGCCCGCATCCACACATCTCATCGTCTGCGATGACCTGCCGGAAGACATCGATGAGTTCACCGACGTTGACAAAGCCTGGGATCTCCCCGAGGGTCCGCTCTAGCAGGGTGCTGCCCGAACGACCTGACCCAGCGATGTAGATCACGGTCGGTGCTGAGTCTGTGCACGCCCCCTTCACCAGGTCCACGGCCACTCTCAACCCACCCTCTCGTTCGCCTGACACGTACCTCCGACGGCACACCATGGCACGTTATCTGGGGCGCGCAGGTCTTGTACCCGGAACGGAGGAAGCCAGCGGCTCGGAGGCAAATTTTTCCATAACCCTGCACCACCGGCCCGACCTTCCTACGCTGTCCGTGGACCAGCAGCACGAGGAGAGGGACTTGGCGCTACTCACCGCTCAGCCTATGCGCCACATCCCTCCTTCGACGGACACGGATGCGGTCGCGCGCGTCCTGGGGTGGTTCCGACGGCCCGGTTGGCCCGTAGCGCTCCTGTTCGTCGGCTTCCCGTTGTGGTGGATCCTTGGCGTCCAAGAGGTAGTCATGGTTGCCATCGCGATCCCGATGGGCGTCAACCTCATCAAGCACCCACGAGTTGCGTGGCCCTCACACTTCGCCTGTTGGCTCCTGTTCTTGCTGTGGGTCGTGGCCGGCGTGTTTGTCCTTCAGGCCAATGCTCCTGGGGCGGTGCCGGGGGTGAGCCACGCACGCTACCTCACGTGGGCTTACCGGTTATCTCTTTACGTCTCAGCAACAGTCGCCCTACTTTATGTCGGAAACAACCGCGACCACCTTCCCGCTCAGAGAATATATCGCATATTGTCCTGGATGTTCATCTTCGTGGTTGCGGGCGGCCTTGCAGGCACGTTCTTCCCCGACGTACAGCTCAAGTCCGCTTTGGAGCTTGTCCTCCCCAGGGCCATTGCCACTCAGGAGTTTGTGCACGCTCAAATCCATCCCAACCTGGCGCAAGTGATGACGGTATTGGGCCACGAGGCTCCGCGGCCAAGTGCACCATTCACCTACACCAACACGTGGGGCCTGGCGTATCTCGTACTCGTGCCCTTCTTCATCAAAGCGTGGACCGGCCGAGACTCCGAATGGAGGCGTTTTCTCGCGCCCGTTATTCTTGCCCTTTCGGCCATTCCCGTCATTTACTCGGCAAACCGCGGCATGTGGCTTGGGCTGTTGGTGCTTGGAGCATTTCTCGCCATCCGCTCCGCCCTAACAGGTCGGCCTGCCATCTTAATTGCCATGGTGCTGGCACTAGGCATCGGAGGGGTTGGTATTGCTTTAAGCCCACTGGGAAACGTTGTCCAGCAGCGGCTAACCGGCGATGCGCACAACAGCAATCAAGCGCGCACTAACCTCGCTTCGTTGACAATGACGAGTATGCTGGAGAAGTCACCCATAGTCGGCTATGGGACCACACGGCAGGTGCAAGGAAACTTCAATACGATTGCTGGCGGCTCGTCGGCTATATGTGATCACTGCAGCCCACCGTCTCTGGGGACTCAGGGTCAATTGTGGTTGATTCTCTTCACTCAAGGTGTCATAGGCGCAGGATTTTACATCACATTTATTGGTCTTTCTTTTCTCCGGAACGTCAGATCACGTTCACCCTCAACCACCACAGCACTGTGCGTGATATTGGCTGGCTTTGTAACGATGCCCTTTTACAACTCATTGGGCATGGGGCTCTTGGTTATCTTCATCGCAATCGCGCTCGTGTGGCGGGAAAATCGTGCGCCTGTGGCGCGTTCTCGCCCAGTGGTCACAAGTCTGTCGCGCTATCGTCGTAGCTCTCTTTTTCGCCGACACGTTGGCGTATTGGCAATTTGTTCACTCGTCGGGATTGGTGGTGGGGCCACGTGGCAGTTAGTCTCGGGCACGCCTACGAAAGCCACGGTCGACATTTGGGTGCCGAACGAAAGCGGCTCGGTCTCGGCCACCCAGGGCAACCTGACCATGGACACGCTGGCACAGTTGGCGAAGTCGGGAACCGTGATCGAAGCTACGCGACAGGTGTCGAATTCCGAGGCAGCCGACGCTGGTATCAGTGTCACAGCCACACCGAACAGTCGGATCCTGCACCTCTCGGTAGAAGTCGCCAGTCACGATCGGGCCCGGACTGCCGCCATGACGGCAGTCCGGGCTTTCGATGCGGCGCGGGAGAACCTGCTGACCGCGCGTCGGCAAGAGGCCGATGACTCGTTGACGTCCCGCGCCGCTGCCCTGCAACAGGGGATCCGCAGCGATGAGAGAAGCAATCGACAGCTGAGAGCCTCTAGCTCTGCACCCCCACGAGTCGCCACTGCGCTACTTAGGAAGCACGAATCAAGCCTGAGTCGGGAGTTGAGCCGGGTGCAACGCGACCTGCTCGACTTGCGGGCACAACCAGCTATCAGCAACGTTCACGTCCGACCGCCCATCATCAAACGAGACACCGGAGCATGGAACGTCGCACTGACGAGCGGGCTCGCCTTAGGACTGCTCGTCGGTCTGCTCTGCGCTCGTCGGGTGAGCTATCTCGGAGGGTCCCTGCGACGCAGCGCTGACGTAGCCCGCGTCACGGGCACAAATGTCGTCGCCCGAATCCAAGTCCAAGAGCGACACAGCGTTCTCGATGCAGACGCCCTGACGACGGTGAAGGCCTTCGCCCCGACTTCGTGCCTGGTGGCAGACCTGTCCGATGGCGTGGCCCGGCGCCTCGCAAACGACTTGGACGAAGCCGTCTGTGGCACCCCGGACCATCACATCCCCTTCATGGACGCTCGAACACTCATCGTTGTGTCCGAGCACACGAAACACCGAGCGTTCGACCAGTTGACAGACCGCCTACACCACACTGGTGCCCAGGTAGTTGGCGTTGTCATCGCCGAGTCTGGGTGCGAGGCACGGTCAGGGGCCGCACACCTTAGCTCGGATCCGTAAATTGTTCAGCGGCCCTCCGAAGCCGCTGAACAATTTACGGATCCGGCTGAGACATCACCCACCGCACCCGACGGTCCTCCCTTGCGTTAACCACCAGCCCTGAGCATCGCCCCCAACCTCGTGGCCGAGTACAACTAGTCCTCCATGGTGATCACACTCCAATCCTCGAAGAGTGCTCACTTCTCCAGCTCCGCACCTACTCAGTGTTCGAGGCCGCTGACAGATTCCGCATTCCGCAGACTTACCGGCGTCCATTTGCTAACTTAGGAAGATGGTAGTGCCGCTTCGTCAAGTTGGACCGCGCGACGACTTAACTTGTTTTGAAGAACACGTGCGAACCCGCTCGGGGCCCTTGGTGATCCTTGAAGCGGGCTGTGGCAGACGTTGGGCGTTGGACCTCGCCGGGGTTGACTACCGACTCGTGGGAGTCGATATCAATGCCGAGTCTATGCGACTCAGGCAAGAAGTCGTCGGGGATCTCGATGATGCGATCGTCGGCGATCTCCGCACCGTTCCGCTGGAGCCTCAGGCGTACGACGTGGTTTTCTGTTCCTTCGTGCTCGAGCACGTTCAGGATGCTGAGCAGGTGTTGACTCGTCTGGTCGAAGCGCTGAAGCCCAAGGGCTTGTTACTGCTGAGAGTTCCTGACCGAGACGCCGTTTACGGGTGGCTAGCACGCCACACACCGCACAAGACTCATATCTGGTACAAGCGCGTAGTCCAGCGCTCAAAGCATGCTGGGACTCTTGGGCATGGGCCTTTCCCGGTTGTCTATGACCCAATCGTCTCGTGGCGTCAGCTCGAGCGATATTGTGCCACGCATAGTCTGACTATCTTGGACGCTATGTCAACCAACGGCCACTTGGCCTTCTTCCCACCAGTTGTTCGACAGGTCGTCGATCTGGGATTCCATGGGATCGCGAAGGCTTCGAAGGGGCGACTAACGGCTGAACACGCAAACCTGTCTCTCGTTATTCAGGTGTGAGCCCGGGCCTGCAGGCCACCAAATGCACGGCTACGCCAAGCAGGGTGCCGGGTTCGGCTGCTGCCGGGTACCGCGGGTTGAACGCTCTGCCGGCCACGGTCAGCACCGACAAAGCGGCTCCGGTGGTGGTGGCCCAGCGGCTGCGCCGCGGCGTGGCCCACTGGCCGGCGACGCACTGAAGACGGTCGCCCGCGTCCGCTCGACCCCGGCCAGCGGGGAAGGTGCTGGTCCGGGCCGGCGTTCTACGCCAACCGACTCTCGGCGCCGCCGCCCGTGCCCAGGCCAAGGCTCGCCGGGTTCCCGACCTGAACCCTCGCGGCCGCCACGGACAGGACGAGCTATTCACGACGTGGCGGTTCCACGCGTTCTTCACCGCGTTCATCACCACCAGGGGCGGCGCGACCGATCTGGGTACCGTCGCCGCGGACAGGCTCCACCGCCACCACGGGACCATCGAACAGGTCCACCCCGACCTGAACGGCCCGGCCCCGGCACGCCTGCCGTCGAAGTCGTTCGCCGCCAACGCTGCCTGGTTCAACCTGGCCGTGCTCGCGGTCAACCTCACCCGCGCCACCCATCCCCGCGACGCTGGCCCTGGCACCAAGCTTGGGAGGCGCTATCCACCACCGCCCTCGGACCCTCGGTAACCGCCTCCCCCTGACCAGCCAGCCGCACCATTCGGCACGACCGGAGAAGCCGCGTGGAACACCCGACAGCGAGGTCGGACGAAGGTCCATGCCCCACCACCGGCTCAGCACAACCGAGTCAGCGTCCCCAGTCCTGCCGCCCAATCGGATCCGGGGCTTAGACATCACCCGGCCGCCGATTTCTCCATATGCATCACGTGCGGGAACGATCCTTATTAGGCTGGTGGTCTCGGGGGTAACCCGCCCATGTGGGGGGCAACCCACCCAGTGTTGCGTGGTGTTAGGAGAGCGGTCGGTGCCCAGAGTCCTGTCAATGTCCGATGAGACGCTACCACCGGTGATAGGCCCGGCGCTGAAACGGCACGTCGCGCTGATCATATGCGCCGTCCTTCTTGCCGCTGGGGCCGCAGCCGCTTTTGCCTTCGGTCAGCCCGCGACCTACAGCTCCTCGACAACGGTCTTCCTTCGACCACTGGCAGGGAACGCCCTCTCATCACAGACCATCAAGAGCTCCCAACAGGTCACCACCGCGATGACTACGGAAGCTGCGTTGGTCGACTCGGTAACCGTCCTGGACCTTGTCAATAGACAACTCGGCACCAACATCTCGACTGGTTCAGGTCAGGTGACGGCCGAAGTTCCACCGAACACTCAAACCATTGAGGTCACATTCACCGCGAGCACCCCAGCCAAAGCGCAAGCAGGGGCCGGTGCCGTCGCAAATGCCCTCCTGAAGACTCGCTCTTCGCGGGCGATATCGGTGCGGGAAGCCCAACTGCGGGCTCTTCGGAGCCAAGCTGAGGCGGCAGCGAAGAACCTCGAGGCGGCGGGCAATGCCGCCGCCCAAGCCAAACCCTCAGCCGCGTCCACTCAGCAAGTGCAACTCTATGCCGCGGAACTCAACGACCTCCAGACGTCCATCAACAGGACGAAAGCGCAAGGATCGAACTCGGGAAGTGTCATCCGGCCGGCCGCTCTGCCTTCTTCGCGCAGTTCGATCGATCCCTGGCTGATCGTTGCCGTCTGCGGCTTGCTGGGTCTTGGGCTTGGCGCCGCATTGGCCATCTGGCGAGAGCGCACCGATGACCGCCTCAAAGCGAGCGATGGGCCGTCAGCCAGCGGCGTTCCTATCTTGACCGTGGCCCCCAGCCAGATCTCCGAGCGGCGAAACCGGGACCACGTCGACGGCGTTGTCGAGGCATTTCGGACCGCTCGAGCTGCCCTGCTGGCAGCAGCGCCTCCTCCCAAGGCAATCAGCCTAGCCGCCTCCGACGGTTATGACGACGCAGGTTTCGTGGGGTTGAACCTGGCCCGGAGCCTCTCTCGCGCCGGTTACACAGTCACGCTCGTCTGCGCCAATCCAGAGTGGCAGGTGGACGATTCCCTCCCGGTGGTGGCAGGGTCTAGCTTGCACGACCTATTGACATCGACGGATGCGCCCATCCCTTCATTACCGCGCGTCGGAAATCTCGGAGTACTCGCCTACGGAGACGCGGAGTCCAGCGATCCAGATCTTCTTGCCGGACCCCGCTTCACTCAAATCGTTCGGAAGCTCAAGCAGGAAAGCGACTTTACGCTCGTGGTCGCTAACCCAGTTGCTGCTCCTGGTGGTCTCGCCGTCTCGCTTGCCACGGACTGCCTGGCCCTTACCGGCACAAAGGGATACACAACCAAATCACAAATCAGTAGGGACGCGGGTCAGGCACAAGGCCTTGGTGTGCCGGTATTGGGCGTCGTCGTGGTCGACCACGGCCGACAAGGCAGGCGCCGCCGACCGTCGGTGAAATACGCTGAGGACAGCAGCCACGAAGTAGCACAGGCACCGACCGGGGACTCGTCCCGGGCCTCGACTGCTGAGGAGTTCATTGCCACAGGGAGCTTAACTCGCAATGACCCGTCGTAAGTTGGGCGGGATCGCTGGGCAGAGCCCTCGGGGTATTTGTCCGCGCCCCGGACACGGCCCAGTGGTATCGACGGACCGTGGCAGTCATGTCTGAAGCTAGGACCGAACGACCGACCTCCGAAATTATGAGCAAGCCCTCGATGGGCGGGGTCGCCCGCGGGAGCGCCGCGAACCTAGCTGGCGCCCTCATCTTCGGCCTCACCAATCTCGTGGTCACCCTACTGGTCACCCATCGGTTGGATCAGTCGGATGCCGGCGTCTTCTTTGGCGTCACGTCGGTCTTCCTGATCGCCACCTCCGTGGGTGCTCTTGGCACAAACACCGGGCTGGTCTACTTCATTGCCCGGAGTCGTGCCGCAGGTAGAGCTCACCTCGTCCCTGACTACTTCCGAGTGGCGAGCCGGCCCGTAGTCGCAGTCGGTTTTTGCATGGCGATCACACTGTTTGTCTTCGCTCCCTGGATCGCCGATCGGACGAACGCAAGCCATTCCCAAGAGGCGGTGGCGTATCTGAGGGCCTGCGCCTTGCTGGTGCCCCTAGCAGGCCTTGAGAACGTGTCGCTCGCTGCCACTCGTGGTCTGGGGACAATGCGACCAAACGCAATGGTCGAGCAAATTGGTCGCTCGCTGCTTCAGGTCTGCTGCATAGCGTTGGCCGTCATCGCCCCCACGAGATGGGGCGTTGGCCTAGCCTGGTCACTCCCCTACCTTCCCGCAGCCGTAATCGCCTACTTTTGGTGGCGACGGCTGTCCAAAGCGGTAGTGAAGCGCGCCGCAAACACAACACATGTCGAAGACGATACGCGCCGACCCTCGCCCTCGAACCTTAGGGGAGCCTTCTGGCGTTTCACTGCACCTCGGGCGGTGTCAGGCCTTGCTCAACAGATCATGCAGCGCTTGGACATCGTTTTAGTGGCCGCCCTCGCAGGCGCACCCCAAGCTGCGATCTACACCGCCGCGACACGGTTCTTGGTGGTGGGCCAGTTGGGCAACCGTGCCATCTCCATGGCGGTTCAGCCACGTATCGCAGCGGCACTTGCCCGCGAGGACCACCTCGGGGCCAGCCATCTCTACCGAATATCAACTGCTTGGTTGATGCTTATCACTTGGCCGATGTACTTGTGTTTCATTTTGTTTGGCCCCACCATTCTCTCGATATTCGGCAAGGGATACAACGCCGGTACGGTCGTGCTGGTGATCTTGGCAAGCTCCATGCTGGCTGCGACCCTGACCGGCATGGTGGATATTGTTCTGACGATGGCTGGTCGCACAAGTTGGAACCTCATGAACGTGCTGGTTGGACTCGTTGTCAATGTCGGGGTTGATATTTGGCTCATTCCCTCCCACGGAATTCTTGGCGCAGCTATCGGTTGGGCGGCGGCGATCATCGTCCAAAATGCTCTTGCGTTGGGGCAGGTGGGATTGGCCATTGGTCTTCACCCGTTTGGGCGGATTACCGTCGTCACCATAAGTCTCAATCTTCTGTCCTTCGCCCTCATTCCTCTGGTCGCGCGCATAGCCTTGGGTGCAAGCTGGGATGGCCTCCTCTTCGCGCTCGTCATTGGTGGCTCATGTTATGCCGTCGGCCTCTGGGTCTTCAGGGGTACGCTAGAATTGGCTGCCCTGCGAAAGATCCGCCGACCAGCCGTGGATGGCCGAACAATCAAGTGAGATCATAGATACTCACGAGATTCTCTTGAAAAGAGTTGAATTGAACTTAGGCGATGACTGGATCACCGACTTTTGGCCCGAATACGACAGTTCCCCTTCCGGGGCCAACGCATCGACTCCGGGCACACCATATCTGGCGATCCCCAAGGTTCGGAGCCCGCGCTATCTCCTCCCTAGAGGAAGAAAAGCTGCGGCTTCAGCCA
This sequence comes from uncultured Iamiaceae bacterium, assembly GCA_964510215.1. Taxonomy (GTDB): domain Bacteria; phylum Actinomycetota; class Acidimicrobiia; order Acidimicrobiales; family Iamiaceae; genus JAFDWI01. The sequence goes on along the minus strand of CAZEAV010000001.1, from coordinate 4,032 downwards.
TGCGCCACTTCAACAGCAGCGGGTCTGTCGCCACACAAATACGAAATCTGTTGATGCGTAGCAGTCTCCGCACACTCGGCGCCCTCCCTGGACGGTCGGAACCACTTCAGATACCACAGGCCCCTGGTGCACCACACATCGTTTCCTACCTTAGTGCGCTTTTCGAACAACCCGTCCGCATCAGCATGTATTTCGGGCCCCCGAGAGCCAACCGCAAGCCGATCCTCCAGGTCATGGGGGTGGACAACACCCCTTTGGCATTTGTCAAAGTCGGCATCAACGAGGTCACTCGCCGTTTAGTACGACGGGAGGCCGAAGCCCTCCGCCGCTTGTCTCGGTACCGCCTCGACGGCATCGAGGTGCCCCGACCTATCCACGCTGGCCAATGGAATGGCTTGGAGACCCTAGTTGTCACACCCCTTCCCACGTGGAGGGCTCAGTGGAGCGTCCCTGCCGCCGAGCGATTTCAGGCCATGCTCACCGTCTCGAAGATGGCAGGTACAGCACGACGGCCATTGGCGGGCAGCAGTTACCTCGCCCAGCTTTCTGAGAAGATTCTTGCGGTTAGGCAAGACTTCATTGCTGAACCCTTGCAGGACATCATTGATACGATCGCGGCGCACTCGACAGAGTTGACTTTCGGATCTTGGCACGGGGACTGGACTCAGTGGAACATGGCTAAGGCCGACAGCAAACTCCTGGTGTGGGATTGGGAACGTTTCGAAACTGACGTACCAGTCGGCTTCGATGCACTCCACTACGCGGCCCGAGTGGCAGTGTCACAAGACGGCCCGACTCAACCAGTTGCAAGTCAACTCGTTGAGGGAGCCTCGAACCTGTTGGCGCATTTTGGTATCGCCTCAAGGGAGGCCGCAACGGTCGCCTCTCTCTATCTCATCGACCTTGCCTTGCGATATACACTTGACGCCCAACGAGATGCGGGCGGACGCTCTGGGAAGGTGGAGGAGTGGGTAATACCGGCGCTTCGCGCCCGATGGACTTCTTAGGCCGCCCGTTTCCGCCCGCACAAATGCTTAGTCCTTGATCATTGCATACGCACTGAAGCGGTGGTGGGTCGTCCTCTGGTCGAGAGGCGGCAGAGACATGTAGTCGCCATAGATGATCTTTAGTACCGTCTCAGAATCTTTGGGGGAAGGGTATTTCCGACCTTCGAAAACGATAGGCTGAGGCGAACCATAGCAGTGGGTAGGCACCCGTTCGCGATAGCCCCAGACGATGACGCCGGACGCTCTGGGGTGCCGCTGGCGGGAGAGCGTGGCAATAAGGGTCAGCGCGCGTGCGATATACCGGGCGCCGACAGGCCGCGCTCCCAATTTGGCCATGGAAAGCACCACCTTTCTGAACAGGTTTCGGGCGGTCTTGGTCTGCAGATGCTTGGCGCGCATCGCCAAGCACAGCAGGCCCAGCGCCTGTCGTTGCAACCATCCCCTGATCCGACCATCACACCAGGCGTCGATCGGGAAGACATCCACGTAGACGCCAATGTCCCGCACCACGTCGGACCCCACATCCAATCGCGTCTCATCATCACAGACCTTGGCAAACGGGAAAGGGTATGTCGGTGAGGTCTCCAAGGAGCGGAGCGAGTACACAACATCTCCGTCTGCTCTCCCAAAGGTGCGGCAAAACTGCTCGTAGTCCTGGCGAGGGAGCATGATGTCGATGTCGTCATCCCACGGGATGTAGCCCCCGTGTCGTATCGCTCCCAGCAGAGAACCCGCGCACAGGTAGTAGGTGATCCCGAACTCTCGACAGTGTCTGTCGATGGCGTCCAAGATGCGCAGTTGACGGGCCCTCAACTCGTGGCTGCTCAGGGAGCGCCAACCATGTGTCCCCGGCACCGGGCCGCCTCGATCCGGCTCGCCTGCGACGGCAGCCTTCTGCCCCTGTTCGTTACCCGCACGGCGATCGTCGTGGGACTGGCTCCAGGGATGTAGGCGGCTTGACGTCTCCATCGGCGAGTGATGCCTTTCATCCGGCTGGCGTGTGGGCGGACGTGGTTACGTGATGTTAACGCGAGGCTCGGGCAGACAGAGGCAGCTACCCGGGCCGGGTGACCTCTCAGATGGAGGTGGTCAAGTCTCAGTAGGCTCCAGAGCCTCGCAGTACTGCCCTGGCTGTCCGCCATAGGATCTGCAGGTCCAGGATCATCGACCAGTTGTCGACATAACGCAGGTCAAGCCGAAGGGACTCATCCCATGAGAGGTCACTGCGTCCGCTCACTTGCCAGAGACCTGTGAGGCCGGGCTTGACTCGAAGACGACGAACGGCGTCAGGCTCGTACCCCTCTACTTCCGTTGGAAGTGGTGGTCGAGGGCCCACCAAGGACATGTCGCCCCGGAGCACGTTAATGAGTTGTGGCAACTCATCGAGCGAGTAGCGACGTAAGAGCCGACCAACCCTGGTCACGCGAGGGTCGTGCCGCTTCTTGAAGAGCACTCCGTTGCCGTCGTCACCCTCCGCCGCGACTTGTTGCAACTTAGCTTCAGCATCGACCACCATCGAACGGAACTTGAACATCTGGAAGGGTTCGCCTCGGGCCCCGATCCGCGTCTGGCGGAAGAGGATTGGTCCGCGAGAGTCGATCTTGACCGCGAGAGCGACCAAGACGACCACCGGAAGAGCAAACAGCGCGATCATCATCGACATGAGCCGGTCGAAGATGACCTTGCCCAGCAGCCGCCCGCCGCCCACGGTGGGCCGTTCCACGTGTAGGAGTGAGAGCCCCGCTGCAGGACGGATGGACAGCCTCGGGCCGGCAACTTCCATGATCCCGGGGGAGACGATGAGCTCAACGTCTCTGGCCTCGAGACCCCACGAGAGTCGCCGCAACTCGGGGCCGGTCATCTCGGAGTGGCTCGAGACGACGACGACCTCGGCGTTCATGAGGTCAACGGCGTCGAGAGCCTTCCGCACGCTTCCGAGCATCTGCACCCCGGCGACGGAGGACGGCTCTCCTGAGTTCACATCAAAACTGGCTGTGCAGGCTGCCACGACATCTAGACCGTGGGTCGGCACTGTACGAAGCTCGTGGATGAGTCCGATGACCGAGTCGGCCCGTCCCACCACCACGGTGCGCTGCATCGACTTGCCTTTCGCCCGTTGGCGGTGCAGCCGCTTGCGTAACGCGAAGCGCAACAAGAGCGAGAGACTGATGAGTGCCGGAAAGAGGATGATCACGAAGATGCGCGAGAGGAACGGACGCTCGTCATAGACGGCATACGACAAAAGACCGGTAATGGCCAGCAGCCGGACGCCAGCACGTACCAGTGCCCGGAACTCCTCGGTGCCGACCCCCAGGAGCCGTCGCTCGTAGCCGCGGCTCAAGGCGACCGCGGTCACCCACGCCGCGGGACTGGCCACAACGACGTAGAGGTAACCCGCCGATAGCCGATCCATTGACCAGCGGCCCGAGTCAAAGACCCCGGCCAAGGTTGTGGCCACGAGCGCCGAGACCAGAGCCGCCAGGACGTCCAAGGCGATGGCACGCCGTACATAAGGCCCTGCCCAGCTACGCCGGTTCGGCCTCTTCATCGGCTCCCCCACAGACAACAGACCGGCGCTCGCTGGGCTGGAAATCAACTCCGTCGACTGACCCGAGACGATCGTCGCGTGTGGCGTGTCTACGCCCACGTCAACGGTGTCGGTCATGTTCACTCCCCAAGAGTTGCTGCCTGAGGAGACGCTATCCGCGATGGTCATGAGTTCGCAGCCGAATGGTAAAGATCTCGCCATCGATGGGACAGATACGCAGCCCCATGGCCGTCACGTAGGGCTGAGCGCTGACCTGCGCGACGTGCAGCGCAGCATCTCATTCGTGGGATGGAGTTTTCCATTCCACCCACTTGCCGCCGATGGACAGGAGACAATCTCTCGAAAGGCAGCCATACGGAGGGAGAGTCATGTCTATGCAGGAACTGTCCGACCAGATCGTGGCAGACCGCACGCGAGACGTATTCGTCGCCGAGCGGCCGTGGGGAGAGTTCCAGCAGTTCGTGGCCAACGAGCAGG